>NZ_JBHYMK010000027.1:28239-93528 GCF_042743065.1 Streptomyces sp. NPDC058872 | reverse complement strand
TCAAGACTGGGATCCTGAGCCTGCAACATCGTGCCCATCGCTCCATCCGCAACGACCACTCGACGAGCGAGCGCCTCACGAAGAGCGGCAACACGCACAAGGGGGTTCGTCACCTCGACCGTCCCAGATGCGGTCGCAGGAGATCGGCGGCCTGAGCCCCGTACACGGTGTGCACGGTGTCTCCCACCCGTGCCGGGTCGACCTCATAGGACTGGGAGCCGATGGTGCTGAGGGCCAGTGCGGCCGTTGCGCAGCCCAACTGGGCGGCGCTGGGCAGGTCGAGACGCCAACTGATCGCTGCCAAGAACCCGGCGCGAAACGCGTCGCCCACGCCGGTGGGGTCTTCGACGCTGACGTCGGGGATCGCTTCCAGGGCGATCGTCGGCTCGTCGTCGCGTTCGATGCGCACGCCCTTCGATCCCAGGGTGGTCACCCAGGTGCCGACCTGCTGCAGCACCTGCGCCGGTGACCAGCCCGACTTCTCCAGCAGCAGGGCCCTTTCGTACTCGTTGGTGAACAACAACTTCGCCCCTTGCACCAGGTCGCGCACCTGCTGCCCGTGGAGTCGTGCCAGTTGTTGGGAGGGGTCTGCGACGAAGGGGACGCCCAGGGCGCGGGCCTGCGCGGTGTGGTGCAGCATCGCATCGGGATCGTCGGGCGAGATCACGATCAGGTCCAGTGGGCTGTGGGCGTGGGGGACCCGCAGGTCGATCGTGCTCGCCTCGGCCATGGCGCCGGCGTAGAAGGCGGCGATCTGGTTGGCGTCGCGGTCGGTCATGCACAAGAAGCGGGCGGTTTGGCGTTCGGTGGACACGTGCACCGCGCTGGTGTCGACGCCGTGTTCCTTGAGCCAGATCTCGTACTCGGCGAAGTCGCTGCCGACGGCGCCGGCGAGCAGCGGGGACAACCCGAACCCGCCCAGTCCGTAGGCGATGTTGGCCGCCACCCCGCCCCGCCGCACCTCAAGGGTGTCGACGAGGAAGGAGAGCGAGACGTGGGCCAGCTGGTCGGGAAGGATCTGCTCGGCGAAGCGACCCGGGAAGACCATGAGGTGATCCGTGGCGATGGATCCGGTCACCGCGATGCGCACGTGGACTCCTGTCGAACGAAAATGAGGGGGCGGGACGAGGGGAAGCAACGGGGGCGGGGCCCACGACAGGGGCCCGAAGCCGTCCTACAAGCCCGCGGCAGCCCGCAGGGCGTCGGCGCGGTCGGTGCGCTCCCAGGTGAAGTCGGGCAGCTCACGGCCGAAGTGGCCGTAGGCGGCGGTTGCCGCGTAGATCGGCCGCTTGAGGTCCAGGTCGCGCACGACGGCCGCCGGACGCAGATCGAAGACCTTCGATATCGCCTTTTCGATCTGGTCGGCCGGCACGGTGTTCGTGTCGAAGGTCTCCACGAACAGGCCCACCGGCGCGGCCTTGCCGATGGCGTAGGCGATCTGCACCTCGCAGCGCGTGGCCAGGCCGGCCGCGACGACGTTCTTGGCGACCCAGCGCATGGCGTAGGCGGCCGAGCGGTCGACCTTGGAGGGGTCCTTGCCGGAGAAGGCGCCGCCGCCGTGGCGGGCCATGCCGCCGTAGGTGTCGATGATGATCTTGCGGCCGGTCAGGCCGGCATCACCCATCGGGCCGCCGATCTCGAAGCGGCCGGTCGGGTTGACCAGCAGCCGGTAGCCGTCGGTGTCCAGCTTGATGCCCTCACCGTCCAGCGCCGCCAGGACGTGCTCGACCACGTGCTTCTTGACGTCGGGCAGGAGCAGTGACTCCAGGTCGATGCCGGAGGCGTGCTGGGAGGAGACCACCACCGTGTCCAGGCGGACCGGCTTGTCACCGTCGTACTCGATGGTGACCTGGGTCTTGCCGTCCGGACGCAGGTAGGGGATGGTGCCGTTCTTGCGGACCTCGGTGAGGCGGCGGGAGAGCCGGTGCGCCAGGTGGATCGGCAGCGGCATCAGCTGCGGGGTCTCATCACAGGCGTAGCCGAACATCAGTCCCTGGTCACCGGCGCCCTGCCGGTCCAGCGGGTCCTCCTCGCCCTCCACCCGCGACTCGTAGGCGCTGTCGACGCCCTGGGCGATGTCGGGGGACTGCACGCCGATGGAGACCGACACCCCGCACGAGGCACCGTCGAAGCCCTTGGCGGAGGAGTCGTAACCGATCTCCAAAATCTTCTCGCGCACCAGCTGGGCGATCGGCGCATACGCCTGGGTGGTGACCTCACCGGCGATGTGGACCTGGCCGGTGGTGATCAACGTTTCCACGGCGACCCGTGAGGACGGGTCGTCGGCGAGCAGCGCGTCGAGGATGGTGTCGCTGATCTGGTCGGCGATCTTGTCGGGGTGGCCCTCGGTGACGGACTCCGAGGTGAACAGACGACGAGACATCTCACTCCTGATGGCAGGTGGACGGCGGGCGCACGGGCCCCTTGCAGGGATGGACGAACCGGCACGGGCCCAAGGCGGCCACGGCGGTCTTCAAGGTCCGGGCCAGGGCCTGGACGGATGCGGGACAGCTGGGTGCATCGCCGCCGATCACGATCAACGGCGGACGCCAGCCGTGGGCGGCGATGCGGTCGGCGACCTCGCGGGCCAAGGCGACGGAGGCGGGCAACCCCGCCAGGATCAGCGGCTCGGCACCGGCCACGACCGGACGCAGAGCCATCAGACAGCTTTCGACGTTCGCCGTGGGCGAGACGGTCACCAACGCCAGCGCACCGAAGTCGACGCCGGCCAGCTCGTCGTAACACCCCGGCGGGGCACCAGCGGGCGGGATCAGACAGATCGTCCCCGCCGCGGGGAGCTCGGGCCCGACCGGCTGCACCGCACGCGGCGTGAAGGACCGCCGTCCGCGCACGAACGCATCGTGCCGCCCCACACCGCGAAGGACACGCAACCGGCCCGCGGCCGGCCACACCCCCCGCGCACCGGGCCCGATGCGCGGGACGGGAGCCCCCGCGAGGGACTGCGCCACGTCCCCCACCGTCACCGACTCGTCCACCATCGCGGGCAACGCACACAACAGCCGGACGGTCTGGGCGAGCATCTCGGCCCCGTCGACATCGCTGATGCGGGTCCGGTCATACACGGCGCTGAGCACCAACGCCCCCGCACCGTCTTGATGCGCCGTGATGCTGTACGCCAGCGCCGTGTGCGCCTCGATCGTCTCGGCCTGCTCGACGTGCACGCCCTCCAACGCCAACTCCCCAAGCACCCGGTCCTGCACGCCGCCGGGCTGCGAGGCGACGAAGGTGATGAGCGACTCGGGAAGCGGACCACCGCCGTGGCCCGCCCAGCGGCGAAACTGCCCGGGCGAGACCCATTCATAAGCCGATGCGTCCAAAGCGTGATCGGCCAGATCCGACAACAAATCCGTCACCGGCATGGCCGCAGACACCGTGACGTGCACCGGCAGCTGGGTCTCCAGCGGCCCGGGCAACTGCTCGGCACCCGCAAGGGCGATGCCCCGACCCGAGGCGGAAGCGGCAAAGACCACCGGGGTGGGCACGGTGTCCAAGACGAACGACTCCGACGAAGCGCTGTGCACGGCCGCCCGCTGCAGCTGAATGGCCCAGACCGCGTGCAAGACGGTGCTCTCGCTGACGCCCCGCTCCACCGCCCAGTCCCGCAGCCCTCTGGCCTGCTGCAAGGACAAGCACTGCCGCGTCCGGCCCCGAGAACCACGCCCCAACAAAGGCGCAGGAAGCGCAGGCGAGGCCTTCACACGGCCGGGAAGAGCGGCAACCCCCGCCGCACTACGGGCCCGGGCGACCCAAAACGCACGGGCCGCGGCCCCGTCCTGAGCCGCCAGCCAGCGCCCGTGATCCCGTATGTCGGGCCGCCGCTCACCCCCGGTGGACCGGCCCCCCGCCAGATACGCCCGATACAAGGCCCGCTGCAGCAGGCGCACGCTCCAGCCGTCCAGCAACGACCGGTGGTACGTGAGCAAGATCCGGGTGCACTCGCGCTGCTCCTGCAGCAAAGTGATGCGCAGCCCACCCCCCGGACGGTGCAGGTCGAACGGCTGCTGCCGCTCGGCGAGCAGCAGGGCGTGCCAGTTGCCCTCGCCCCGCGCATGCCACTGCACCAACGGGCTGGCCTGGGGATGCACGACGACCAGGGGGGCCGGCTCACCCAGCCTCGGCTCGGCCAAAGCGCTGCGCAGCGCCGCTTCGCCGGCATACAGCTGCTGCCAGGCGTCCATGAACCGCCCGCGCTCCAACGGCCCGCGCCAGCGCCAGTGCATCTGCTCGACGTGCAAGGCGGCCTCGGGATGGGCCATCGCCTCCACCAGCACGTCTTGCTGCCCGGGGCCGGCCGGCCACGGGACCATCGCCTCAAAGCCGTCCGGCTCGGGGCAACACGACGGCAGCGGAACGGGCCCCTGCTCGGCATGGGCGACCAACTCGGCCAGGGGCCCGGGCGCATACGGCGGCGGGGGCAACGTCAGCGTGTGATGCCCCGCCGTGTAGCGCCGCAGAACCGGCACATGAGGCGCCACAGCACCATGCGACACGTCGTGCCGGTGCGGACCCGCCGCGCACGGCTGCACGAGCGCGAGGGCATCGGCCAACGCCTCCGGGCCCAGCCGGCCGCGCAGGACGAGCCGGGGCGGAGGACCGGACGTGACGGCCACGGTCACGGCCATGCTGACGGTCATCCGGGAACCTCCCTCTCTCGTACGACGTGTTCGTCCGCTACTCAACGCCCCCTTGGGGATGCGTCGTTGTCCAAAACGCCGCGGCCACGATGACCGGGGACCGGCAAGCGACCAACGCCCCTTCTTCCGGGCAACCCTCACCCCGTGGCGCCGGCGCCGTTCAGACCCCACCGCCCGCGCCACGCCTTAGCTTTGCGCCCCCGACCGGTGGATTGCTGTAGAAATCCTTGGACATCGATCCCGGCCGGCCGGGGAACGACCACAGCCGGCGGTGCTCCTGCCCCGGGCCGACCCCCTCCGACGCACCCAGCCCCCTCCCGCCTACCGGGGCCGATCGGACGCGCCCAGACGCTGCACGATCGCCGCGGACAGGCCGTCGACGGTCGGAGTCTCATAGATCTGACGCAGCCGCAACTCGATGCCGAAGGTCCGCGACAGTTGCCGGACCATCCGATACGCGGCAAGGGCGCTGCCACCGAGTTCGAAGAAGCTCACGTGCGTGGGCACGACAGCGCTCTGCAGCACAGTGGACCAGACGGCGATCACCTCACCCCGGACCCTCGTGAGCGTGGCCATGGGCACCCTCCCTGGTGGGCATGAACCTGCGGGCAACGAGGGCGGCGCACCACACGCACCGGCGGCCACACCGGCTGACGACCGGGCACCCCCGCACGGCCCCGCCCGACGAACCGCGCCCCAAGGCACAGCCGACAGCACCACGGGACCGGGAAAAAGAAGAACGAGAAAGAACACCGAAAAGGCAAAGCGCAGAAGAAAAGAAGGGGGAGGGGCGCGGGGGTGTGCGCGGGCCGCACCCCTCGTCCCCGACACGAGCCGCGCCCACAAGCAAAGGCGCCCACCCCGGCAAACACCGCCGGCCCCCCCCTTTTTTCCTCCAAGGCGCCGTGCGCCTACCCGAGCAGGCAACACAACACCCCCACACCCCGTGCCCCCGTCGTGCCCCCACACACCCGCCGGGCGAACCTGACCACCACCTGGACCGTGACGGCCCCGTCCCGGCCCCGGGCGCGCCCCGGGCACGAACGCGTCGCCGCCGCGCTACTCCACCCGGAAGTTCGCCATCATCCCCATCGCCGAATGGTCCAGCAGATGGCAGTGGTACACATACGTCCCGCGGTAGGTGTCGAACGTCGCGTGCAGTTTCACCGTCTCGCCCGGGAACAACCGCACGGTGTCCTTCAACCCCGCCTCCTCCGCCCCCACCGGCCCGCCATTGCGCTCCAGGACCCGAAACTGCACCAGATGCATGTGGAAGTTATGCGGAATGATCTTGTTGGCGTTGGTCACCGTCCATATCTCCGAGTCACCGTGCCGAACGGTCTGATCGATGCGCCCCATCTGCCACACCTTGCCGTCCATCAACCCGCGCGGCTCCTCGCGCCCGTCCTCGTCCATGCTCAACACGATGTTGCGGTGCACCGACGGCGCCGGCAGGCTCGCCACCGCGGGCAGCACGCGCAAGACCTCCGGGACGCTGCTGGGATCCTCAGCGCTGCGCACCACGTCGAAGCGCAGCACCTGACCGACTTCCTCGGGCGTGCCCGGCCCCAGCGTGTTCTCCAACACCACCTGCGAACCAACCCGGTAACGCGAGAAGTCGATCACCACATCGGCGCGCTCCGCCGGCGACAGCCCGATGCTGTCGGTGACATGAGGCCGCTCCAGCAGCCCTCCGTCCGAGCCGATCTGCACCATCGAACCGCCATCGGAAAGACGCAACTGGAAAAACCGCATGTTGGAAGAGTTCAACAGCCGGAAGCGGTACTTGCGGGCCGCCACCGGAAAGTACGGCGTGGGCCGTCCGTTGGCCAAGATGGTGCTGCGACCAAAGACGTCGTCCATGACGTAGACCAACTGGCCGGCCTCGTCGAAGTGGGCATCGCGCAGGGCCAGCGGCACCTCGTACTGGCCCCGCGGCAGCGGCAGCGAGCGCTCGGTCTCGTCGGAGAGCAGGTACGACCCGGACAGACCGCGGTAGACGTGCTCGGACTCCAGGTGATGGGCATGGTCGTGGAACCACAAGGGGGCACCAGACTGCCGGTTGAGATAGGTGTAGGTACGCGAAGAGCCCGGACCGAAGGTGTCCATCGGGCCGCCGTCATTGGCCTGCGAAACGCTTCCGCCGTGCAGGTGCACGGAGACCGGATCGGACAGCGCGTTGTGGTGGCGAATGACGACCGGACGCCCCGTACGGGCCCGGATCACCGGCCCGGGAAAATGACCGTCGAAGGTCAACGCCCGGGTCTGGGAACCCGGTAGGACCTCGTGCACGGTCTCCTTGAGCACGACCCGGTACCAGTCGACACCACCCAAGGTGGAGATCGGCGACAACTCCGGCAGCCTCGGCATCCGCACCGAGAACGCCGGCGGCACCGCGACCGCGGCGCTGGTTCGCCCCCACCGGCCGTGCAGCGCCCCGACCGAGGGGGTGGCCGCCACCGCACGGCCGGCGAGCAGTCCGGCACCGGCCACGGAGAGCGTTCCGGTGAGCATGGCACGTCTGGTGATCATGGAAAGTCCTCCTGGACTGGGGTGGGTGGTGGTCGAAGTGCGACGGCAGTCGCAGCACCGTGCGACCGCCGCTCACCGGGTGGTGATGCGCATCGCAGCCGGCGGCGCGAGTGCATCAGACGAAACCCACAAGTCACTTGAGTCTTCTTGGAGCGTCAGTGGTTCGCGTTGCGCAAGCCTTGCGGGCCCTTCGCCAGGCTCCTGTGCGTGTACGCGGTCCCGCGTCCGCACCGCACACAGGAAGGAAGAGGTGCCGTGGACCTGCACGACCTGCACGACCTGCGCCAGTGGCTGCCCCAGGCCATCGGGGTCGCCGAGCGGTGGGGCGGGCAGTTCGGCCCGTACCGCACCCATGACGCACACCGCATCGAACACGAAGCCTTCAACGAGGCGTTCGACCGCATGGCCAAGCGGATGGACGACAACTACCCCTTCTTCCACCCGCGTTACGCAGGGCAGATGGTCAAGCCACCGCACCCGGCAGCCGTCGTGGGCTACCTCACGGCCATGCTGTTCAACCCCAACAACCACGCAGCCGAAGGCGGCCCGGCCACCACCGCCATGGAAAAGGAGGCGGTCGCCGACCTGGCGGCGATGTTCGCACTACCCGCCCACGTCGGCCACCTCACCACCAGCGGCACCATGGCCAACCTCGAAGCCCTCTACGTCGCCCGCCAACTCCACCCCGAGCGCGGCATCGCCTACAGCGCCGAATGCCACTACACCCACGAGCGCATGTGCCACGTCCTGGGCATGCAAGGCCACCGCATTGCGGTCGACGACCGAGGCCGGATCGACCTCAACGCCCTGGAAGAGGCACTGCGCGGCGGGCAGATCGGCACCGTCGTCGTCACCACCGGCACCACCGGCCTGGGCGCCGTCGACCCGGTGCACGAAGTCCTCGCACTGGCCCGCCGCCACGGCGCACGCGTCCACGTGGACGCGGCCTACGGCGGCTTCTACGCCATCTTGGGCCGATCCGGCCTGGCCGGCCTGGACCCCCGCCCCTGGCAGGCGATCGCCGACTGCGACTCCGTGGTCGTCGACCCGCACAAACACGGCCTCCAGCCCTACGGCTGCGGAGCGGTCTTGTTCCCCGACCCGCGCGCAGGACGACACTTCGCCCACGACTCGCCCTACACCTACTTCACCGACTCCGACCTGCACCTGGGCGAGATCAGCCTGGAATGCTCCCGCGCGGGCGCCGCAGCAGCCGGACTCTGGCTGACGCTGCAACTGCTGCCGCTGACCCCCGAGGGCTTCGGCCGCATCCTCCACGCCGACCGCCGCGCAGCCACCACCTGGGCCACGCTCCTGCACCAGTCCCCCCACCTGGAGCTCTACCAGCAGCCCGACCTGGACATCGTCACCTACTTCCCCACCCCTTCCCGCCCCTCGCTGTCATGCATCGACACCGCCTCACAGCACCTGCTGGAAGCCGGGATGAACGCCCCGTTTGACCCCGTCTACCTCAGCGTGCTGCGCGCGGACGCCGAAGCCTTCACCCGCCGCCACCCCCACCTCCAACGCGACGCGGACACCGCCCGCATCATGCGCAGCGTCCTGATCAAACCGGAGAGCGAGCACTACCTGCCCACCCTGCACGCCCGCGTGGAACAACTCGCCGCCACCCACCACTGACCGACCCACCCCACCCGCCCCTCCCTCTTTTGCCGCCAGGCACGAAGGCCCCTTCCTCACCGCCGGGCCCTGCACCCGCCCGACCCGCCGACCCCCACGACACTCCCCGGCCGGGCCGCGCCCCCCTGCACACACCGCCCGCACCACCACTTTCGAACGGAGGCCCCCCTTGCCAGCTGCCACCCCCCTCTCCCGCACCATGGACCGGTCCGAGGCCGCCCGCCTCGCCTCGCTCCTGGCGACCACCTTCCACCAAGACGCACTGACCCGGTGGATGATCACCGACGAACAGCGCCGCGCCGAACTACTACCCGACTTCTTCCGCGTCCTGGTCGAGCTCCACGCCCACCACGACGGCGTGCTGACCTCACCACAAGGCGACGCCGTGTTCCTCTACCTCCCCCCACACGCCCAACCGGACGACACCGCCGTCAGCCAGGCCCTCGCCGCAACCCTCGGGCCCCACGCCCCCGCCCTGAAAACCATCACCGCCCTCCAAGCCACACACCACCCCACCACGCCCCCGCACTACTACCTCGCCTTCGGCGCCGTCCGCGCCGGCCGCCAACAGACCGGACTGGGCAAGCAACTACTCACCCACATCCTCCACCGCGCCGACCACGAAGGCGTCGGCGCCTACGCGGAAGCCAGCTCACCGGGCGGACAAGCCCTCCTCCAGACGACCGGCTTCACCCCCCTCGGCGCAGACATCGTCCTGCCCGACAACGGACCGACGCTCCGACCGATGTGGAGGGACCCGCGATGAAGGGCGACGACCTGATCACCAGCTGGAGCGCGGCCGAGATAGCCGACGGCGAACCACCAGCACCGCACCGCGAACCCCTGCTACGCGTGTTGACCTGGGGCAAGGCCTTCCTGGTCGCCAGCCACCCAGAACTGGGCCGCACCGGACCGGTCTGCCCCTACACCCAAACCTCCCTGCGCAAAGACCTCTTCCACCTGGCCCTGCCCTCCCCGGGATGCACCGACCTGACCTCCGCGGTCGACTCCCTGCGCACCCGCTACGCCAAACTCGCCGCCCCGCTGTGCGACGAGGACCGCGAACTGCTCACCATCCTGCTGGTCCTCCCGGACTTCGACCCGGCCGACTCCAGCGAGCTGGACCAACTCCAACGCACCGCCAAAGACGAGTTCGTGGCAGAAGGCCTGATGATCGGCCAATTCCACCCCGTCTGCGACGAACCAGGCCTCTACAACGACTCCTTCCGCCCCCTACGCGCCCCCTTACCACTCCTGGCCGTACGCCAACTGCTCGTCTTCGACCTGCCGTTCTTGATGTCCGACGACACGCACTTCGACCACTACCTCCAGCGCTTCGCACCGGCGATCCCGCCCCGCATCCGCGACCAACTGGTCAGCCGCGTCGTGCAGTGAACCACCCTCCGTCCGGCACGCGCAGGTGATGCCGGCCCCCATGCCCCCGCAGCGCTCGCACCCCACCCGAGCGCTGCGGGCCACCCACCAGCCCCGACCCGCACCCCCGCCGCTTCGACCCGCCCCCCGCACACAACCAGCCCGCCACCGTCCAGCCGATCACGTCAGGACGAGGCTCCCACAGCACCCGTCCCTCGATCGCACAGCGCCGGGGAAGTGGGGCAAGCGGCAGAAAACAGCGGCGCCGGGCCGGTTCCTCCCGCAGCAAAGGGCAAGCGACGCCCCGGGACACACCGACGCCTCGGGGCGACACGGACCCTGCTGCCCTGGAGCACGAGGCGCGCCCTGACGGACAACCGTCCCCCCCTCCCCACGCTCCCCGACGTCCTGCGGTGCGCCGCCTCGACCTTCCGGCAGGACGCCGCCACTCCTGCGCGCCCCAGCGGACAGCCACACGATCAGCCGAACGCCCCCGCGCCCAGCGCACCTACGCCCCGGGGCCCCGCCGTCGCACCACGACGTCGGGGCCCCGGGGCGCTCGGTCCTGCCTAGTCAGACGCCACACCAGCGGCCGGGGCCGAGACCAAGCACTCCTCCACGAAGGCCAAGACCCGCAGGTGATAAACGGCAGCAGTACGCCCCAGGCTCACGTTGTGGCCCGCCGCCCGCAGATGCTCCACCGTCACCGAAGGCGCAGCACCCAACAACGAGGCCATCGCCCCCAACGTCTCTTCGTCCCGGCGCCACCAAGCCTCGTGCTCGGCAAAGGTGAACCGCACCGGAAGCCGCACCCGCGGCGCCAACTCCTCGTACTGCACGGGCCACCACGCGGTTTCCCCCGACTCGCGCACCGGAGTCTCACACAGCAGTGCCCGGCTGGCCTGGAAGGTGCCCGGCGGATACAGATGCAGCGGACCCCAGTTCAACCGGCTGGCACCACCCCCCAACGTCGAGGGGAAGTGCAGGGCGCCGGGATCGTAGTGGTAGCCGGTCCCGGAGGTGTCCAGACCCAGCAACGGCACATCACCACGATCGCCGGCCGCAGTGTGCAAGGCGGCCTTGCCGCCGTCGGAATGCCCCAGCAAGAACACCCCGGCACCGATGTCGTGCGTGCGCGCGTGTTCCTTCACGACCGCGTGGACGACCTCGGCCTGCTCGGCAAGCGGCAGCCCCTCGGGAAACGCCTGCGCAGAGGCGCCGTAACCGGGCCGGTCCACCGCCAGGACCGCATGGCCCTGAGCGGTGGCCAGATCGAGGAAGGAGTTCCAGTACGCAGCCCGCATCCCGCGCCCGTGGACCGCCAAGACCGTACAGCGCGGGGCGACCCGGCCGGCAGCAGGCGCCCAGATCGCCGAGAGCCCCACCCCGCCGGCATCGACGTCCACCACACGCGGGGCGTCGGCCCGCCGGGCACCACCGGCACGGGCCACGCCCACCGGCGACTTCATCGAGCGTCCCTCCCCGTACGCGCCGAGGCCATCTCGGCCACCCAGGTCGAAGGCGAACCCGAACGCAGCAAGGAAGCCCCCACCAGCAGCCCGCCGAATCCCGCATCCAACAGCCGCGCCGCGCTGGCCGGACCGTCGATGGCGCTCGCACTGACCGGACACCGCGTCCCGGTGGCCCGCACCGCCGCCAGCAGACCCAAGCTCCGCCCCAGATCACCCCGGTCGCGCTCACGCGCCTTGATGTCCTTGTTGTTGACGGCGATCACACATCGCTCGGGTTGCGAGATCCGCTCCAACTCGGCCTCCTCGGTCACCTCCACGAACGGGGTCAACCCCACCGACAACGCCTCCGTCACCAAGGTGTGCATCGACGAGGCCGGCAACAGGGCCGCCGTCAACAACACCGCCGAAGCACCCCACTCCTTGGCCGTGCGAATCTGGTCCTTGCGCGTGATGAAGTCCTTCTGCAGCAACGGCAGATCGGTCATCGACGCCACGTCCCGCAACAACGCCGGCGAACCGCCGAACCACCGGCCGGTCACCACCGAAATGCACGGCGCACCCGCCGACTCGTACGCCGCCACGATCGCGGCCGGGGTACGCCCGCCCAACAGGTCATAGCCGTGGGCATCACGACGCTTGACCTCCATCACCACCGGGGTCGGCGAAGCCAACAAGGCGTCCAAAAAAGAGGGTGGGGCACAGCAGCCCGCAGTGCCGTGACTGTCACGGACGGGCTCGGAGGTGGTCATGACGACGGCTCCCTCTCACACATCGGGTCAAAAGTGCATCTCAACAACCAGGACGCACCACGGACGGCGGGGAGCCCCCAAGGACCACGGCATCGTCCGATGCCGGCGTACGACCAGACACCCGGGTGCTCCCCAGCGCCGCGGTGCCCTCGAAAACCGTTGACGAGCCGCGACCGCCGCCCGTCTTCCACGCACCGACCAAAGCGGCGATCCGCGCGGCGTCGAAACCCCCGCCCTGCGCGGCGCGGGCAGCGGTGTCCACATCGATGCCCCGAAAACCCCGATGCCCCACCACCTCCTCGTACCTCGCCCGCGCCGTCGGCGTCAGCCCCCCTGCCAGCAGGAACGGCCGGGACAAGCGCGGCAGCAGAGCAACGACGTCCACCGGATCCAGCGACTGCCCGGTGCTGCCGATGCGACCGTCCTCGGTGGCGGCGTCCAACAAGAACAGATCGGCACCGGCCCGCTCATACGCCCCGATCAGCGGACGCTCCACGCACCTGCCGCCCGCACCCACGTGCAGCACCTTCACGATGCCCACCGACCGCGGCAAAACCCGACGCAACTCTCCCACCACCGAAGGAGGTTGATAGGCGTGCAACTGCACCCATCCGACGTCGGCCTGCTGCGCGGTGCGCACCAACACGGCCGGATCGGCCAGGAACGTCACCCAGGCCGGCAACAAACCGGCCCGCCGCGCCACCGCCGCAAGGTCCAAGAACGCCTGCCGGCCCAGCTCGCGAGGGCCACCGGGCACACCGTGCCAAAGCCCCACGCAGTCCGCCCCGGCCGCTGCCGCGACCTCGACGTCCCGCACACCGGTGGCCCCGCACACCTTCAACAAGGCCTGCGGCAAGGAAGGACCCGACGGCGCGCCGCTCACTTGCCCAGCCCCATGGCCGAGGCGATGCGGTTGTACTGGATCTCGTTCGTACCGGAGTAGATGGTGCCGCCCACCGCGTTGCGCACCTCCTGCTCCAAACCGTACTCGGCCATGTAGCCGTGCCCGCCGAAGATCTGAACGGCGGCGACACTGCTGGCCAAATTCCCCTGACTGGTCATCAACTTGGCGATGGCCAGATCAACGGTGACGTCCTCACCCGCCTGCAGCTTGGCTCCCGTGTCGTAGAGCCACTTGCGGGCGGTCTCCAACTGGATCTTCATGTCGACGATCTTGTTGGCGATCGCCTGGTACGACCCGATCGTCTTCCCGAAGGACTGCCGCGTGCGGGCGAAGTCGACACAGCGGTCCAGCCGGTGCTGCATCTCCCCGACGTTGACGACGAAGGAGAGCAAGATCTCCCGCTTCATCACGTAGTCCAAGACCAACAACCCGCCCCCGACCCGGCCCAGCACCGCCGAACGCGGCACCCGCACGTCATCGAGGAAGACCTCGCTCAGCGGCGCGGTCCGCAGCCCCATCTTCTTCAAAGGACGCCCACAGCTCAGCCCCGCGGTGGCACGATCCACCAAGAACGCCGTCGTGCCCAGCGGCCCGCCCTCAGGATGGGTACGGGCATAGACCACCACCACATCGGCCACCGGACCGTTGCTGACGAAGACCTTGCTGCCGTTGAGCACGAAGTCATCGCCGTCTCGCACCGCCCGGGTGGACATCGCCATCGCATCCGACCCGCCGTCGGCCTCGGTGATCGCATGCGCACCGATCACCTCACCGGAACAGATCCCCGGCAACCAGCGCTCCTTCTGCTGCGCGGTGCCAAAACGCTGCAGCGGTATGCCGGTGGAACACAGGGAGGTGGTGGCACAAAAACTCAACCCCGCGTCCCGGTTGTGCTCGCCCAACCCCTCCCACACGTACATCGTGGTCAGCAGCGACTGCCCCAGCCCCCCGTACTCCTCCTCGAACGGCAGCGCCAGCAGCCCGGTCTGCTGCACGAGCTTCCACTTGTCCTGCGGGAAGACGGACTGCTCGTCGAGGGCGATGTGGTCTGCGCTCAACGCCTCGGCCCACCGGGCCAGCCCTTCGCGCAGTTCGATCTGGTCGGCGTTCCAACGGATCACGATGGACCTCTTCGCATGGGTGATCGGGCCGGGCGCGCGGCGGGGACCCCCCGCCGCACGCAACCGGGTTACGGCACGGCCGGTGCCGGGTCAGTAGGCAGAAGAGCGCGCCGCGTCGAGGTCGTGCACCTCGTCCCCGCGCAGGGCCGGCGAGAACACACAGACCAGCCGCAGGTCCTCGTGCGGACTGGCCACGAGGAAATGCGCATCGTGCCGGTCCAGCGCGTACATCCGACCCGGCACGATCTCGTGCGAGGTGCCGTCCAGCTCGATGACCTGACCGGACCCGGCGATGCAGTAGCAGGCCTCCAGGTGGTTGACGTACTCCAAACGGGACTTGGTACCGGCGGAGACGACGGTGTCGGTGAGGGTGTAGCCCAGGCCGTCCTCGGCCAGCAGGAAGCGACGGCTGAGGCCATTGCCCCACTCGACGGTCTTCACGGACTCGATGTCGCGAACGATCATGGCAGTCTCCCGTGTGTGCGCGATGGTGTGTGGGGTTGGGGATGTGGCGGGTGGAGCAGTCTCACTGCGGCACGGACCCCACGACAGAACAGGGCCGTACGGAGCGGACGAACAGGCGGAAGGCATCGATCACATCGCCCCCGCGGTCCTGCGCGGCCTCCACGGCGGCGACGGCGGCCGAACCGATGATCGCGGCATCGGCACCGGCAGCCCCCACGGCAGCCACGTCCTTGGCGGTGCTGACCCCGAAGCCAACGGCGATCGGGGACGTCGTGTGCGGCCGAAGCCCGGCAACCGTCCGCGCCAAAGCGGCATGGCCGGCCCCCGGAGCGGTGCCGCTGCGCCCGTAGTGGGCGACGAGGTACAGATAGGCGGACGCCTGAGCGGCGGCCTGCTCCTGGGTGCTCGAAGCACTCTGGGCATAGCAGGTGGTGACCACCGGCAACCCGACCTGCGCGGCCGAGCCCAGGTGCTCCTCACGCAGCCGCGGCGGCAGCGCGTGCACGAGCAGCCCGTCCACTGCGGCAGCGGCGATGTCCCCGGTGACGGCAGCCAGATCACGCTCGGCCAGCGAGTAGCGCCAGTCGGCCAGCAGGGCGATCCGGGTGCGGGCCAACCGCGGCCGCACGTCGGCGACGAAGCCGAGGACCTCCTCCAGCCCCACCCCGCCCCGCTCCAAGGCCCGCCGGGCCGACCGCCGCACGACCGGCCCGTCGGTGACCGAGTCCGGGAACGGGACCGCCAACTCCAGGCAGTCCACCCCCTCCTCGTCCAACATGAACACCAGCTCGCGCAACACCGACAGCGGCGGATCACCCGCATTGAGGAACAGCGCCAGACCGGGCACCCCCCCGGCGCGCCGCGAAGCAAAGAACGGCGCCGGCGCCGCCACCGGCCCCGAGGCGGCCACACCACCCGCCGCCGACACCACGGGCCTAGCCACGGGCCGTCACCCCCGCCAGCGCGGAACGACGCTCCCGGCCGGCCGCAGCAAGCCGGTCGACCAGCTCCACAGCGGCCCCCGACCGCACCGCGCCCGTGGCCAGCGCGACCGCGGACAGCCAGTCACGACGGCCGTCACCGGCCACCACGAGCGCCGCGGCGCCCAGACACACCGTACGGGTGGCCACCTCACCGGCCGTACCGGCGAGCACCGAACGAAAGTGTTCGACCGCCTCTGCCGCCTTTCCGGCGGGCCGCAGGTCGGCCAGACAACCGTCACCGGGCAACAGCTCACCGGGACGAATGCTCCGCACCACCGCACCCCCCGCCCCGTGCACGCCGTGACCGTGGACGGTGTTCGTGGCGAACGGCAGCAGCTCATCGGCCCCGGTGTCGTTGGCGACCAACCAGATCCGCCGCCCGACGGTGGACGCGGCCAACTCCCGCAAGGTGTCCAGCGGAGCAGCCGTCGACACGCCGGTGACCTGCGCCGAGACCGGAAGGTCGGCAAGGAAAGGACCCAAGGCGTTGAGGAACCGGCCGAAGGGCTTCATGGCCAACGGGGCGACCACCCGAGCCAGCCGGGTCAGCTGCGTCGGATAGACGAAGGGCCCGGCAAAGGCGATCCCGTAGGCGCCAAGGGTGTCCTCGGTCTCGGCCGGCGAAGACGTCAACCGCACCCCGAGCCGCTCCAACAGATCCACCGAACCCAGCGAACCGGTGTAGGCGCGCGACCCTGTCTTGACCACCTTCACCCCCGCCGCCGCCGCGACGAACGCCGAGGCGGTGGAGATGTTGAAGGTCCGCGGACCGCCACCGGTACCCACGACATTGACGGTCCCCTGCCACACCGGACCACCGGGCGCCGGCGCACGCCGCTCGGCCAGCGAGTCCAACAGGGCACGCAAGGTGTCGTGCTCGGGCAGCCTGCTGGTCAGACAGGCCAGCAGGCCCACGACCTCGGCCCGGTCGAGCTTCCCCTCGCCGAGCTGGTCCCACCAGGACCGCCAGGCCTCGCGCCCGACCGGGGCCTGCTGCTGGAGCAGACCGGTGAGTGCGTCATGCACGGTCGTTCTCCCGTCCGTCTCGTCCTGTCCTGTCTCGTGAGGCGACTGCGCCACCGCTCCCGCTGCCCGCCGCCACCGCGCCGGGGCCGGGAAGGGAAGGCCGGGGCCGACAGTTCGGGGTGCCGGCCCCAGCTCCTCCCGCGCGGCGGGCGTCAGGCAGCCGCCGAGCGGGCCTCGGTGATGAACGCGTCGATCGCCTCGACGCTGCGGAAGTTGTTCGGGTCCAAATCGGCGTCGCCGACGGCGAGCTCGAAGCGGTCCTCCACCCAGGCGATCAGCTTCAGCACGCCGAGGCTGTCGATGACCCCGTCGTTGAGCAGGTCGTGATCGACCGGGAGCTCCGCGGGGGAGGTGCCGGGCAGGAACTCGGAGACGACGAAGTTCTTGATGGTGTCGATGTTGCCGGTGCTGGTCATGAAGCCGTTCCTTCGGTGGAAGTGGTGAACAGGGAAGGCAGACGGTCGAGCGCCTTGCGGTCGACCTTTCCGGTGGCGGTCTTCGGCAGTGCCGCATCGATCACGGTCAGCTGCGAGGGAATCGCCGCCCGCGGCAGCCGCCGGGCGCAATGCGTGCGCAATTGCAGCCCGGTCACGGTCGACCCGGCGGCCCGCTGGACCCCGGCGACCAGGCGGCGCCCGGCGATCGGGTCCGGCACGGCGGCCACACCCGCCTCCACGACGTCCGGATGGTCCTGGAGCACCCGCTCGATCTCGGCGGTGTTCACGGCGGTGCCCCGCACCTTGACCTGGAAATCGGTACGACCGGTCAGGTGCAACGTGCCCTCGGCGTCCCGCCGCACCAGATCACCGGTGCGAAACCAGCGGCGCTCGTCCAAGCCCAGCGGATGGGCGGTGAACTTCTCCGCATGACGGGTGCGATCGAGGTACCCCAGGCTCTGGAAGGGCGTGGAGACGTACAACTCGCCCTCGCCCGAACCCTCCACGAGCGCCCCGGTGTCCGGGTCGAGGACCACGGCCCGCACCCCGGGCAGCGGGAGACCGATCGGCACCGGTCCGACGGGACCGGCCGGGTCGACCTCGTGGACGAAGCTGTCATTGGTCTCGGTGCAGCCGTAGACGTTGTGCAGCCGGGCCTTGGGAAACAAGTCCGGCAGCGCGGCCAGCAGCCGCTCGGAGATCACGTCCCCGCTGAACATCACCTGCTCGACGCCCGGCAACACCATGCCCTTGTCCTCCGCCGCCTCCCGCAGCAGCCCCAGCGCCATCGGGACGGCCTGGACGACCTGGACCTCGTGCCGCACCACCAGGTCCAACAGGTGCCGGCCGTGCGCGGCGAACGCAGGGTCCACCACGACGACCCGACCACCGCGGGCCAAGGTGGTCCACACGTCCAACAGACACAGGTCGAAGTTGAGCGGTGCATAGTTCAACACCGTCCGGTCCGGCCCGATCCCGAAGGCCGACCCGGCCCACCGCACGAACCGGTCCACGGCCTCGCGACCCAACGGAACGATCTTGGGCAGGCTGGTGGAGCCCGAGGTGGTCAACATCAACGCCACCCCCAACGCCTCCTCGACCGGCAACGGCTGGGCCGCGGCCCCACTGGGCGCCACCCGACCCCGCTCCCCGCCCGGGGCCAACACATGACGGCACCCGGCCTGGGCGAACAGATCGGCCAACAGCCCCTCGGCAAGGGCAGGCGAAGGCAACAACACCGGCCGACGCGCCAACAAACACGCCAGGACCAGGGCGACCGCGCCGGGCGACTTGTCGGCCAGCACCCCCACCGGCTCACCGGGCGCCAGCCCCAACCCGTCCAACCGGGCGCACTCCTGGACCGCCCGCTCATACAACTCGCGGTAGCTCCACTGCTCACCGTTGAACACCAACGCGACCGCATGTGGACGCGCCTGCACCTGGGCCAAGAACCCGTCGGTCAGCCCCGGGCCGTCCTCCAGGCCCGCCGCACCGTCAAAAAAACCCGCCGCCCCGGCCGCACGAACTGCTTGCGCAGCGGTCGTGGTCACACTCATCGAGCCCCCTCGCCCACGCCCTGCGGCCCGTCCTGCGACGCCAACACGATCCAGCCCGACTTCACCGCGGCCCCCTTCGGCGTACGGCAGGTGAACCGCACCACCTCGCCCGCCTCGTCCGGCTGCAAGGCGATCTCCAGCGGCACACCCGGCGCCACCGGCGCCGAAAAACGACACCCCAAGCCCCGCACCCGGGCGCTGTCCCCACCCGCGAACCGATCCACGGCCTCCTCCACCGCGAGGGCCACCACGCTCATCCCATGGGCGATCACCCCGTCGAAGCCGGCCCCACGGGCCGCTTCCTCATCCAGATGAATCGCATTGAGGTCACCAGAGGCATGGGCGTACGCACGGATCCACTCGGCGGTCAGCTCGTGGTGCGCCGTCTGCGCAACGCCCACGCCCTGCGCGGCCGGCACCGCAGGACCCCCGGCCACGTCACCGAACGACTCCAAGCCCGTCGCACCGACCAGCAGCGCCGAGGTGACCAGCTCGGCGAACGGCTCGCGCTCCTGCCCGCCGGTCAACCGCACGCACAGCGCGATCCGGGCCCCGCGCGGCTCCCGCCGCACCCCACGCACCTCCAACGCCACCGTCACCTGCTCGCCCGCCCGCACGGGACGGACCAGCCGAATGTCCTGCCCCAGATGCACCACCGAAACCGGACCCGGCTCGGCCGCAGTCAGCTCACGCACCGTCTGCTCGGCAACCGTGTGGGCCAGCACGAAAGCGTGCACCGGAGAGCCCTGACCGGCCCGGGCCGGCGGCAGGCCACACCGGGCAGCAGCACGAAAACCCGTCACGTCCGACTCGGCCACGACAACGGTGCGCACCGGGGCGGGAGGGGTGAACGTCGTCATGCCGGCATCACCACCACGGAGGCGTTGTGACCGCCGAACCCGAAGGAGTTCGTCAGCGCGGGTCCCGAGCGCACGGGGCGCGGGGCGCCGTGCACGACGTCGATGTCCATTCCTGGCTCCAACTGTTCGTGGTTGGCTGTGGGCGGCACCTCGCAGTGCCGCATGGCCTGCACCGCTGCGATCAACTCGACGGCACCGGCCGCACCGATGAGGTGCCCGATGACCGACTTCGACGCGGTGACCGGCGGCTGCGCATCACCGAAGACCGTGCGCAAGGCGGACGCCTCGGAGCGGTCGTTGTGCGGAGTGGAGGTGCCGTGGGCGTTGACGTGCACGATGTCCTCGGCAACCAGCCCGGCATCGGCGATCGCACCGGCCATGGCGGCAGCAGCACCCGCACCGTCCGCACGCGGCATCGCCAGATGATGGGCATCGGCCGTCGCCGCGTACCCGGCGACCAGCCCATACGTCCTGGCCCCCCGCGCCCGGGCGTCATCGAGCCGTTCCAGCACGACGAACCCGGCGCCCTCACCCATCACGAACCCGTCGCGGTCCACGTCGAACGGCCGCGAGGCACGCTCCGGCTCCTCGTTGCGCATCGACACCGCGTTCAGGTTCCCAAAGCCCGCCAGGGTGACCGGGGTCAGGGTGTGCTCGCAGCCGCCGGCCAGCACCACATCGGCGCGCCCCGTCTGCAACAGCATCAGCGCCTGCCCGACGGCGTCCGCACCCGAGGCGCACGTGTTCGCCGCGGTCCAAGCGGGACCGGTCCAGCCCAGCCGCATCGAGATCTGCGCGGCGGCGGCGTTCGGCATCGTCATCAGCGGCATCAGCGGATTGACCCGGGCCGGACCACCGGTGGTGAAGTGGGCGGACTCCCGGTCGCTGGTGGCCCGACCGCCGACCGCATTGCCCACGACCACGGCGGCACGACCCGGCTCGACCGCCGGCGCCCCCGCATCCCGATGGGCGGCCAAAGCGGCAGCCGTCCCGTAGTGGGCGAAGGGATCCATCCGGCGGGCCTCCTTGGCGGGGACCAGACCGTCGACCGCCTCCAAGCCCCGCACCCGACACCCGATGCGCACCCGGTGCCTACGAAGGTCGATGTGGGTGAGTTCAGCCGCGGTGGAACGCCCGGCGCACAGCGCCTTCCACAACTCCTCCGGGGTGCACCCGCCGGGAGTGACCACGCCCATGCCGGTGATGGCGACCGGCGGCTGCGCGGCACTGCCCCTGGACGATGATCCAGGCATGTCTGCTCCTTGTCCCCGCCCGCAGGCAGGCCGACGGTCAGATGATCCGGCACTCGCGCGCGGAGGAGATGAACGCCTCGGCCGCGAAATCGATGTCGGCCTTGGTGTGGGCGGCGGTGATCGCGATCCGCAGCCGCGCCAGGTCGTTGGGCACCGCCGGGGTGACCACCGGCAGTCCGATGACGCCGTTCTTGCGGCACACCGTGGCGTAGTCGTACGCCGCCTCGTCCGAACCGGCGATGACCGGAACCACCGCGGTCTCGGAGTCGACCGTCGACATGCCGGCCTCGTGCAGCATGTCCCGGAAGCGGGCGGACTCGCGCTGGATGAACTCCACGCGCTCCGGCTCGCGCTGAAGGATGCGCAGCGACTCCAGCGCCGCGGCCGACTGGGCCGGCCCCAGCGCCGCGGAGAACAGGAAGGGACGGGCCGCGTACTTGAGGTGGTGGACGAGATCGGCCGAACCGGCGACCCAACCCCCCATCGACGGGATCGCCTTGGACAGGGTGCCGAGCTTGACGTCGACCTTCACCTCGTAGTCGAAGTGCTCCTCGATGCCGTGACCGGTGGCACCGATGACCCCCAGCGCATGCGCCTCGTCCACCATCAGCAGCGCATTGTGCTCGTCGCACACCCGCCGCAGCTCCGGCAGCGGCGCGATGTCACCGTCCATGGAGTAGACGCTGTCGACGATCACCAGCCGCACACCCGTGTCCGGAGCAGCAGCCAGACGCCGCTCCAGGTGCCCCACGTCGTTGTGACGGAAACGGGTGACCGTGGCCCCCGACAGCTTGCAGCCGTCGACGATGCTGGCGTGGTCGTACTTGTCGATGAAGACGGTGTCACCGGGACCGACCAGCGCACCCACCGTACCGACGTTGGCGGCATACCCCGAGCCGAAGACCAAGGCCCGCTCGCGCCCGGCGAACTTGGCGACCTCGGCCTCCAACTCCTCATGCAGCGGAGTCGACCCCGCCAGGGCACGCACCCCGTGGTTACCGGTACCGTAGCGGTCGACGGCCGCCTTGGCGGCACTCACCACCCGCTCGTCCCCGGCCAGACCCAGGTAGGAGTAGCCGGACATCATCAGCAGCCGCCGACCGTCCTGGTCGGCGTAGGCGGAGTCCCGTTCCACGGTGTACGCGATGAAGCTGTTCTTGCGGACCGGCTCGTATTCCAATGCCTGCACCCGGTCCCGGAAATAGGCAAGTTTCGGCTCGAGACGGGCCCAGGCAGTGGATGCATTCACGTGCTTCTCCTCGTCGCGATCGTCCGGCGGCTCCGGAACTCCATCGTCGTCCCACCGCTTCTCCCGGCGGGCCTCAGTGGAATTTCATTAAGACGCACCAGGCGCAATGACGGCGCAAGAGGATTCCTGGTGGAGCGCAAGGGCCGTCCTGGAATCCTGGTTGAGCATCCTTCGCGTCGGGGCCGGGTTGTTGACACCGGAAGAAGCCCCGCAGGTATCTTCGATTCCGCATCAACCATGGGGGACACGGCCGGGAGCCGACCGTTTTCGGAGAGTGCATAGTGCTGATCAGACTCGTAGGTCTCGTCACGATCGAACCGGACGGAGCTCCGCCGCAACACCTCTCCAGCGCACAGGCGCAGGTGGCGTTCGCGCGGCTGTTGTTGGAGCGCGCCTCCGGCACCGATCGCTGTCAACTGGCCGAAACCGTATGGCCCGAGGGCCTCCCGGACACCTGGGCCTCCGCCCTGCGCAGCGTGGTGAGCCGCGTCCGGACCTTCGTCACCACCCCCGGGGACCCCCCGGGCTCCACCCCCCTGGTCGCCCAGGGCGGCCGCTACGTCCTGCGGATACCCCAGGACGCGGCAGTGGACGTGGAATGTGCCGAGACGGCGGTCACGGAAGCCGCCGAGGCCTACGCCGAAGGCGGCTACGCGGTGGCGCAACAACTCGCCGCCGGCGCCGTCACAAATCTACGCGGGTCATTCCTCTCCTCACACGAGGGCGAGTGGGTCAACGCCATGCGCGAGCAACTCGAAGAGCTCCGCCTCAAGGCCCTGGAGACCGCCAGCCTCGCCTCGTCCGCACTGGGCGACGAACACCACGCGCTGCGCTACGCCGAAGAGGCGGTGCGCCGGGCACCGTTCCGGGAGAGCGCCTACCGCTGCCGGATGACCGCACACACCCGGGCGGGCAACCGCGCCGAGGCGCTGCGCAGCTACCAGCAACTGCGGGAAGTACTGGCGGAAGAACTGGGCATCGACCCGGCCCCCGAAACCGAGGCCGCCTACCTCGAACTGCTCAGGACCCCCCAACCGCACCCGGCGCCACGCCGGTACACCTACGTCGACCCGGTCCTGATGGGCATGTTCGAAGTCGCCCCCACCGCCACCCCCCAGCCCTGCTCGCTGGCCGACCGGGGCTGCGCCGTCCACGTGGCGCCCCGCGCGTCCTGACCCGGGCACACATCGGCCCCGACCGCCCGAGGAAACGGGCGGCCGGGGCCGAGGCGCGAAAAAGGGGAAGGCGGCGCCACCGCGGCCGGTCCACACGCGCGACGACCCCGAAACCCGTGCACCTCTCGGCACGAGCTCCGGGGTCGCCGGTGGATCAGGTGATGCTGACACCGCTGTCGATGCTGATGACCTGACCCGTCATGCAGTCCTGGTCCAAGAAGAGCCCCATGCTGCGGGCCACCTCCTCCACCGTCACGAACCGCGGGATCGGCGCCTTGCCCTCCATCCCCTCCACGACGCGGTCCGGCAGGTCCTTCGTCATGCCGGTGATCATGAAGCCGGGGGAGAGGGCGTTCACCGTCACCCCGCGACGGCCGCACTCCGCCGCCAGGGTACGGGTGAAACCGATCAGGCCCGCCTTGGACGACGAGTACGCCGTCTGCCCGGCCGTGGCGATGATGCCCGAGGGGGAGACGACGTTGACCACCCGCCCCCACCGCCTGCGCAACATGCCCGGCACCGCGGCGCGCGCCGTGTGGAAGGAACCGATCAGATTGGTCTGGATGACCTGGGCCCAATCGGCCGGGTTCTGCATGGCCATCAAACTGTCCTTGCGGACGGCCCCGTTGTTGACGAGCACGTCCACCGGACCCAGCTCGTCCTCGATCTGCCGGTACAGGCCCTGTACCGCCTCCCAGGACCCGACGTCACCGGTGACCAGGACCGAGGGGTGGGTGAGCTTGTCCTGCACCGCCGCGGCGGCGTCCCGGGAACTGTTGTAGTGCACCGCCACCCGGCAGCCCAGTGCATCCAACTCCAGCGCCAGGGCCTGGCCCAGGCCGCCCGAAGCACCGGTGACCAGCGCGACCGGGGACGTGGGCCGCTCACCCGCACCGTTCTTGCTCATGCCGCGACACCGCCCCACTCCATCAAGATCGAACCCCACGTCATACCGGCACCGAAACCGGCCAGCAGGACCTTGTCGCCCGCCTTGATGCGGCCCTCCTCCAGCGCCTCGGTGAGCGCGATCGGAACGGACGCCGAAGCCGTGTTGCCGTACTTGTGCAGATTGGTGATCAACGCCTCGGGGCGCAGACCGGTGTGCGAAAGGATCGAGTTGATGATCCGGATGTTCGCCTGGTGCGGGACGATGTGATCGACGTCCGCCGCCTCCACCTTGGCGCTCTCCAAGGTCTCGCGCACCGTCCGCACGGTGTAGCGCACCGCATTGAGGTAGATCTCGTTGCCGTTGATCTGCGCGTAGTGCAGGCCCGCCTTGACGGTCTCCTCGGTGGTCGGCATGCGACTGCCGCCCGCGAGCACCTTCAAGGACCCGGCGCAAGAGCCGTCGGCCCCCAGGTTCCACGCCTTGACCCGGTTGTCCGGACCCGGCTGGAGCACGATCGCGCCGGCGCCGTCCCCGACCAGGATGGACAGGTCCCGGTCGTCCGGGTTGGCCGTCAGGGTGTGGGTGTCGGAGCCCACGAGCAGGATCGGCCGCGGATCGATCGCGATCAGCGCCATCGCCGAAACCAGCCCGTAGACGAAGCCCGCGCACTCGGAGTTCACGTCGTGCGCGCTCCCCCCGATGCCCAACTCGTGGTGGACGAAGGCGGAGGTCGCCGGGGACGGCTGCTCGGGCGTGGCGGTGGCGACGATCAGGTGGGCGATGTCAGCGCCCTCCAGCCCCGCCTTCTCCAGCGCCCGCCGACCGGCCTCGACGGCCAGGGAGGCAGTGGTCTGCCCCGGGGAGACCGCTCGCCGCTCCCGGATCCCGCACCGGCTGACGATCCAGTGTTCGTCCACGCCGAAACGTTCCGCGAGCTCCGCGCTGGTGACAATGCGCTCGGGTACGGCCATGCCCCACCCGGTGATGTCGAAGCCGGTCATGGAACCTGCCTATGCCTGGGCCGGAACGAGGGCGGTGATCTTGGCGTACACGTCCCGCAGGGTGGTGGTGTCGTCGAGGTCGGCGAAGAGCGACTCATCGGCCGGAATGTGCGGGTACTGGTTCTGGAAGCCGTACAGCCACTCCATCAGGTCCAGCGAGTCGACGTCCGCGATGTGCTGGAGCGGGGCGTCGGGGCTGACCTCGGCGGCACCCGAAACGGCCTCGAGCTGGCTCGCCAGTTCTTCGATGGTCGGCAGCGACATGGGGTCGGTCCTCTCTCGGCGGTGCAACTCGGCAAAGCGTCGTTGTGTTGGAAGCGATGAAAACTTCGAACCCGCAAGGAAGGCGCAACACGCTGCACGGCCCGCTCCCGCCCCCGCTTTCCCGCCGTCTTGCGCCCGCCTTGCGGCACCTCCTGTTTCCTCAGTCGCGAATTCGTGCCCCACAGAAGCAGAACGCGCAGCAGCAGAAGAAGCCACGCCGAGCCACGCCACGGAAGAGGTCACGGCAACGCCGAAAAGGAACGGCCCGATACGGGGACCGCGCACATTCAAGGGTCCCGCGTGCACGGGGACCCACCCGAATCAAGGGAACCGACCGATACGGCGCACCGTATGGCATCGCCCGAGCCGGACAGGAAAAGAGGACCACAGGATGACAACGGTCGCCCCCAAGTCGGTGGACCCCGAGGTCGACGCGATCAGGCACCACTACGAGGTCAGCAACGACTTCTACCGGCTGCTGCTGGGCCCCACGATGATGTACTCAGGCGGCTACTGGCAGGAGGGCGAGGACCTCGTCGGCCACCTCGACCAGGCCCAGGAGCGCAAGCTGGACACCTTCGCCGCACTCGCCGGCGTGCAGGCCGGCAGCGACGCCAAGCGGGTGCTGGACATCGGCTGCGGCTGGGGCACCATGCTCAACCGCCTCACCACGATCCACGGCGCCGAGGCCGGAGTGGGCCTGACCCTGTCGCGCACCCAGAAGGACTTCATCACCGCCCTGGGCAACGACAAGATCACCACCCTGGTGCAGAGCTGGGCGGACTACCAGGTCGCCGACGAGTCCGAGAAGTACGACGCGGCCTTCTGCATCAACGCACTGGAGCACTTCGTCTCCTCCAACCTGCCGCCCAAGGAGCGCACCAAGCGCTACCGCTTCTTCTTCCAGCAGGTCGCCAACGCCCTCAAGCCCGGCGCCAAGTTCGTGCTGCACACCATGACCGCCGAGGCGCTGCCGATGAACCGCGCGCTGCTGGACGACCTGAAGTTCCTCCAGCGCTCCGAGTTCGAGGGCTGCCACATCCCCCACCTCAGCGAGCTCAGCGCCGCCGCCGAGGGCCTCTTCGCCGTCGACGAGATCGTCAACGAGCGCGAGTCCTTCGCCGTGGCCTGCCGCGCCTGGCTCAAGCTGCTGGCCGCCCGCCGCGACGAGGCCGTGGCCATGGAGGGCGAGGAAGTCGTCGCCCGCTTCGAGCGCTACCTGGACATCTTCGCCTACACGCTCGAAGACAAGTTCTTCAACAACTTCCGCGTCACCATCACGCGCCGCTGAGGAGAACCGACGTGACGAGCATTCTCGAACCGGCCAGGGACGGCGGCGCCCGTTCCACCGCCACCGACGACGCCTCCGCAGGCCGCGGCCCCACCCGGCACCTGCGGGTCGCGGTCATCGGCACCGGCTTCTCCGGCCTGGGCACCGCCATCCGACTGCTGCAGTCGGGCATCGACGACTTCCTCGTCTTCGAGCGGGCCGACGAGGTCGGCGGCACCTGGCGCGACAACAGCTATCCGGGATGTGCCTGCGATGTCATGTCCCACCTGTACTCCTTCTCCTTCGCCAGGAACCCCCACTGGAAGTCCACCTTCGGCAAGCGCGACGAGCTGTACGCGTACCTGCGCGACACCGCCGACCGCTTCGGGGTGCGCCCGCACATCCGCTTCCAGCACGAGCTGCTGGCCGCCCGGTGGGACGAGGACGAGCGGCGCTGGCAGATCGACACCTCCCAGGGCCGCTACACCGCCCAGGTACTGGTGACCGGCACCGGCTACCTCAGCGAAGCCGCGGTCCCTGACATCAAGGGCCTGTCCGACTTCCAGGGCAAGGTCTTCCACTCCTCCCAGTGGGACCACGACCACGACCTGACCGGCCGCCGCGTCGCCGTCATCGGCACCGGCGCCAGCGCCATCCAGTTCGTGCCCAAGATCCAGCCCGAGGTCGGGCACCTGGACCTCTACCAGCGCACCCCTCCCTGGGTCGGCCCGAAGAACGACAAGCCCACCAGCAAGCTCCAGGGCGCACTGCTGCGCTCGCTGCCCGGCTACCAGATCTTCCGCCGCAACTTCAACATGTGGGGCCGCGAGATCCTGGCCTTCGTCATGGCCCGCCCCAACGTCGCCGGCAAGATGCAGAAGATGGCCTCCGACCACCTCAAGAAGTCGGTGGCCGACGAGACGCTGCGCGCCAAGCTCACGCCCGACTACGTGATGGCCTGCAAGCGCCTGCTGTTCTCCAACACCTGGTACCCGGCGATCCAGCAGCCCAACGTGGACATCGTCACCGACGGCATCGCCGAGGTGCGCGCCACCTCGGTCGTCTCCCAGGACGGCACCGAGCGCGAGGTCGACACCATCATCCTGGGCACCGGCTTCCAGGCCACCGACCGCCCCGTCGCCCGCCGCATCTGGGGCCGCGACGGAGTGCAGCTGCGCGAGGCCTGGGACCGCGGCATGGCGGCGCACCGCGGCACCACCATCGCGGGCTTCCCCAACCTGTTCATGCTGCTGGGCCCGAACACCACCCTGGGCCACTCCTCCCAGACCGTGATGATCGAGGCGCAGATCCAGTACGTGCTGGACGCCCTGAAGAAGATGGACAAGCGCGGCCTGGCCAGCGTCGAGGTCCGCCAAGAAGCCCAGGACGCCTACAACGAGGCCCTGGACGCCAAGCTCGACGGCACCGTGTGGAACGCCGGCAACTGCAACAGCTGGTACCTGGACGCCAGCGGCCGCAACCCGTCGATCTGGCCCACCTACACCTGGCGCTTCCGCCGGGCCACCAAGCGCTTCGACCTGTCCGAGTACCAACTCGCATCCCAGGTCACCAGCGCCCGACGGGCGGCGCACACCTAGGCCGCCGCCCGAAGCCGCCCGCCACGGCCCCGGCTTCGGACCGCGAGCCAAGAACCCGAATGAACCACGCCATGCGAATGGGGAGACCTACGCCGATGAGCACCACCCCGAGACCGGGCACCGCCCCGGCTCCCACCCGCCGCAGAGTACTGACCGGTCTCGCTGCCACCACCGTCGCCGTGGTCGGCTGGAACACCGTGGACCAAAGCTGGGCGACGACCGCCCCGGCCACCGCCACCGATGACGTCGTCCCCGTGCCGGCGCTCGCCGGCACCCTGGAGACCTCGCCGGACACCGTCAACGCCTTCGCCCACGACTTCGGCCACCTCTTCGACGGTGCCAAGCCCTGGGCGGTGCTGCGACCGGGCAACGTCAACGACATCATCGCCGTCGTCAACTTCGCCCGCACCCACGGCATCAAGGTCGCCGTCAACGGCCAGGGCGGCACCGGAACCGACATCGAATCGCACTCGGTGTACGGCCAGGCCCGCGTCCCTGGCGGCATCTCCATCGACGCCAGGGCCATGTCCCAGATCATCTCCATCGGGCAGGACCACGCCGTGGTCGAAGCCGGAGCGACCTGGGGCCAGCTCACCGACGCCGCCATGGCCCGGGGCCTGACCCCGCCGGCCCTGCCGGACTACCTCTACATCTCCATCGGCGGCACCCTCAGCGTCGGCGGCATCGGCGGCACCGTGCACCGGCACGGACTGATGGTGGACACCGTCACCTCCCTCGACATCGTCACCGGCGACGGCCGCCTGGTCACCGCCACCCCCTGGCAGCGCGCCGACCTGTTCAACGCGGCCCTGGCCGGCGGCGGTCAGGTCGGCATCATCGTGCGGGCCACCGTCAAGCTGGTTCCCGCGCCCGAGCGGGCCGTCATCTTCAGCCTGCTCTACGCCGACCTGGACACCTACCTCGCCGACTTCGAACTCCTCCTGAAGAAGAACCGGTTCGACGTCCGCGCCGGAGAGATGCTCCAGCTGCCCGACGGCTCCGGCTGGGGCTACAAGATGGAGCTCGGCGCCACCTACGACACCACCCCGCCCAACCGCGAGGCGCTCCTCGACGGCCTGCACGACGTCCGCTCCCAGGCCGTCATCGAAGACGTCCCCTACCGCGACTACATGTTCCGGCTCGACGCCTACGAGGCCTACCTCAAGGAGTCCGGCCACTGGTACCAGCCCAAGCCCTGGCTCAGCCTCTTCCTGCCCGCCTCCAAGACCAAGGCGTTCATGAAGATCGTCGAGCAGGAGCTGAACGCCGACTCCCTCGGCGGCGGATTCCTCCTGTTCTACCCGTACTTCACCTCCCGCATCAGAAGGCCGCTGGCGGTCCAGCCCAACGAGTCCGTCGGCTACCTCTTCGACCTGCTCCGCTTCCCCAACCCCGGGGAAACCGGCATCCAGGCGATGCTGCAGCAAAACCGCCGCCTGTACGACATCGCCGTGTCCATGGGCGCCAAGCGCTACCTGGTGGGCTCCGTGCCGAACATGACGCAGGACGACTGGAAGGCGCACTACGGCTGCCACTGGTCGGACTTCCTGCGGGCCAAGCGCCGCTACGACCCCGCCAACATCCTCACTCCCGGCCAGGGCATCTTCGCCTGACCGCGGCGACCCGCACGGCCACGGAGCCCCGGCGGCGGGGGAGGGGCGCCCCACCCCACCCCCGCCGCACCATCCCCTGTGGAGGCCACACCATGACGACGACGTACGACCTGATCGACGAGGCGGTGATCGCCGCCCCGCCGGCCACCGTCTGGGACGCCCTGATCGCCGAGTTCCGCGGCGCGAAGAAGTGGTGGGTGCCCGCCAACACCTTCGCCACCCGCACCGGTTCGCCCGACGCCGTCGGAGGCGAGGTCGAGGTCACCGTGCACACCAAGGGCGTCGACAAGGGCGGCCTCAAGCTCCGCTTCACCGCCCGCACCACCGCCGTGGACCCCGGACGCCGCCTGGACATCGAATACGTGGACGGCAGCTTCCGCGGCCCCGCCAGCTTCATCCTGCAACCGCTGCCCGACGGACGCACCCGACTGGCGATGCACTTCGCCGCCCGTCCGCACGGCCCGCTCACCCTGCTCGCCAAGGTCGCCGACCTCGGTGCCGAGCACTCCCGCGCCGCCCTGGCCGCCTTCGCCGCCCTGGACCGGCAGCTCTCCACGGAGGTGCCGGCATGACCACCACCTTCGAACGCACCCGGGAAACAACGGTCCGCACCGACGACGGAGCCGAACTCGCGGTGACCGTCCTGACCCCGCTGCGGGACACCGCCCCGGCCGGCGACGCGGTCCTGGTCCACGGCTGGGCGCACTCCCGCCGCGCCTGGGGAACGGTCGCCGACCGCCTCATCCGCCACGGACACCGGGTCGTCCTGTACGACCAGCGCGGCCACGGCGCCTCCACCCTCGGCCGCACCCCCCTCGACGTCCCCCGCCTGGGCGCCGACCTGGCCGCCGTGCTCGACCACACCGGCGCCCACCAGGCCGTGGTGGCCGGCCACTCCGGCGGCGGCTTCGCCGCCCTGTCCTACGCCGCCCTCGACGACCGGGCCGCCCACCTGTCCGGACTGGCACTGCTGGGAACCGCGGCACACGGGCAAGACACCCCCGACGGCGAAGTCAAGATGATGGGCAGCTCCCTGTTCAGCCGCGCCCTCGCCCGCCCCCCACTGGGCCGCCGCCTGCTGTCCTCCACCATGTCCAAGAACCCCGACCCCCACGCCCTGGAAATCAACCGACAACTGTTCTGCGCCACCGCTCCACACGTGCGCGCCGACTTCTTCCGCTGCACCCGGGGCTGGGACCTGCGCGACCGACTCGCCTCCGTCCACACCCCCGCCATCGTCCTGCACGGCGACCGCGACAAGGTCATCGACATCGACCTGGCCAAGACGCTCGCCGCGCAACTTCCCCGGGCCCGCTTCGACACGCTCCCCGGCGCCGGCCACATGCTGCCCCTGGAACACCCCGAGCAGATCGTCGACGCCGTACGCGAACTCTCCTCCCGCCGGCCGTGACGACCACCGCCCCCACCACGGCCCGACGGCCCCCGACCCGGACGGCGACGCCCCCACCGGCCATCGCGGCGGCCCCACCCGGCACGCCCCTGATCGCCAGGCTCCTGCCCGCGGACGTCGCCTCCGCGGAAGCCTTCGACGACACGGCTCCCGCCCCGCTCTTCCCCGCCGAAGCCGCCCTCATGGAAGGACGCCGGGCCCGCCGCCGCCAACAGTTCGCCACCGCCCGGGCCTGCGCCCGCCGCTGCCTGGCCGAACTGGGCCACCCCCCACAGCCGCTGCTGCCCGGCCGAGGAGGCGCCCCCCGCTGGCCGTCCGGCGTGACCGGCAGCATCACCCACTGCGACGGCTACCGGGCCGCCGCCGCCGCACGCACCCCCACCACCCTCACCCTGGGGATCGATGCCGAGCCCGCCGAACCGCTGCCCATCGGCGTACTCGGACTGACCACCTCACCGGCCGAACGCGCCCACCTGGCCGAACTGGCCGACGCACATCCCGAAACCCCCTGGCCCACACTGCTGTTCTCGGCCAAGGAATCCATCTACAAGGCGTGGTACCCGATCACCGGCATGTGGCTCGGCTTCCGCGACGCCACCGTGCACCTCACCCCCGAAGGCACCTTCACCGCCGTGCTCCACCCGCCGTCACCGACGCCGACGGACCCACGCTTCCAGGGCCGCTGGCTCCGCGAAGGCCCCCTGCTGCTGACGGCGACCGTCCGACGGGGCTGACCGCCGCCACCCGGCGCACGACCCCGGCGCCCCCGCCCGCTCAGGCCGGGAGCACCACCGTGCCCCCGACCGTCCCGACCCCTTCCGGGACGGCCGGGACGGCGCCCCAACGAAACTCCTGGGGACTGACCCCCCGCACCCGCTTGAACGCCGCAGAGAACGCGAACGCCGAGCTGTACCCCACCCGCCGGGCCACCGTCGTCACCGTGGCATCGGGCTCCCGCAACAGATCGGCAGCCAGCGCCAACCGCCAACCGGTGAGGTAGGCGATCGGGGGCTCACCCACCACATCGGTGAACCGCCGCGCCAAGGAAGCCCGCGACACCCCCGTCTTGACCGCCAGCTCCGCAACCGTCCAACCGTGCGCCGGATTGTCGTGCAACAGCCGCAGCGCCGGGCCGACCACCGGATCGCTCTGCGCCCGGTACCAGGCGGGGGAACCACTGCCCGGAGAAGCGAGCCAGGTCCGCAGCACCCCGATCAACAACAGGTCCAAGAGCCGGTCCAGCACTATCTCCTGGCCCGGCTCGTCCTTCCCGATCTCCAGCGCCAGCAACCTGATCAGCGTGCTGTCCGACGACTCCGCCGGCCGCACCACCAGCGTCGGCAGGGCGGACAGCAACCGACGCCCGATCTCACTGCGCCCCTGGTAGGTGCCGCTGAGCATCACGGCCGCATCGGTGCTCTGGAAGCTGTCGCCCCAGGTCCGCACGCCCAACGCCATGGCATGGGTGACGTCCTCCCCCTCCACGGTGCTGCACCGCTGCTCCGGCCCCACCGTGATCTGCACCGGCGTGCCGGGCGCATCCGCCACCGTGTACGCATCCGGCCCCCGCACCACGGCCACGTCCCCGGGACGGATGTGCACCGGCTGGCTCTGATCGGGCAACACCCACGCCTCGCCGCGCACCATGGTGACCACCGAGATCGGGGCGCGGTCCTCGACCCGCAACGACCAGGGAGGATTGAAGACGGACTTCAGCAGGAAGGCGCCGCGGGCCTTGGGCCCTTCCAGCAGACCGGTCAGTGTGTCCATGGGGCGTTGCGTCCTCTCCGGCGGTGGTACGGCGAAGTGCCCGCTCTCCCACGGGGGGACGAAGAGAGAGCGGGCACCCGTTCACGAGGGGTCGTGGTCCTCAGACCCGACCCGCAACCGCAGACCCCCGGCCGTGCAGGGTCAGCGCCCGGCCCAGTGCGGCGAGCGCGGCCGTGCAGGCCACGGTACGCACCAGGTTGCCGGTGTTCCACCGACTGCCGAAGCCGGCCCGGGCAACCGCCAGGTCGGGTCCGGCCTTCGCCAGCCGGTTGTTCAGCGGAATGTTGACGGCGGCCGTCACGATCAGCGACAGCCCGTACAGCGCGAAGGCGAGCCATCCCCACCGGGCGGCGTCCGCACGCCCACCGCGCTGCTGCTGCACAGCGGCCAGCCCGGTGGCCACGAAGACCCCCAGGAACACCAGACCGAACAGGCCGTTGTCGATGGCCGTGTTGATGTTGCGCATGGCGGTGACGTAGGTGTGGTCGTCACCGCGGCCCAACCCCGGCATGACCGAAACGTCGAAGGCGAAGTACAGCCCGGCCATCAAGCCGGTGCCGACGGTCGCCGCGACCAGGGTCACGGACTGGGTCGTCGTACTCGTCACGTCAGGAGTCCTTTCAGCGTGCGCTCGTACCGGCTGCGCAACAGCGTCGCACCGATCAGCCGGACAGGAGGCGGAATCGTCGCGGAAACACGGGCGACCGAGGCGGCCGGCGCCCCGTCGAACATCCACGGCTGAAGGTACGTCATCACCCGCGCCGGCGCCGTGCGGATCAGCGCCCGTTCCTCGGCCAGATAGGCACGCTCCCCGAGCCGGTCGAAGACCGGAAAGACGATCTCCTCCTCGTCCCGCAGGTGCTCCCGGAGCACCTCCTCGAAGCGGGCGGCAGCCGCCACCAGTCCTTCGCCGCCCCGCTCGATCGCAACGGACACCGCATCCATCGCCGCGTCCAACGCGCGGTGATCCTCCTGGAGCTCACCCGCCTGCGCGTCGAAGTCGGCGTCACGACGGCGCAACGAGGGCCACAACACCTCGTCCTCGCTGGTGTGGTGCCAGACGATGACCTCCCGCAACCGCTGCCACCACGGCGCACCGGAAGCGCGCCAGGTCGGTGCAGCCACCCGCAACCGGGCCGCGTCGCGTCTCATGGCGACGTGCATCAAGGCGAAGCCGTGGAAGTGGGCGGGCAACGAAGCCAGTCCGTGTTCGCTGGAGAAGGGCTGCTGGGGGGTGGGCATCGGACCTCCTGCAAATCGGTGCACCGACGTGCGATCAACGCTGCTGAGCACGTACGGCGCGGTGGTGCCCCGTGCGGTTCCACTCCGACGGCACGCACGCACCCCGCGGGGCCCGCCCGTACCGCTTCGACTCCGTCCTACCGCACACCACTGGAGTGCGGGTGGTGTGCGCGCTGTGTACCGGGACGACCGGGGCGGCGCCGAAGCACCGCCCCGGGCCCCTGGGGCGATGCGGCCCTCACGCGTCCCAGACGCCGCTGGCAGCCGCCTCACGGGCGAAGTCGGCGAAGTCCTTGGGCTTGCGACCCAGGGCTTCTTCCACTCCGTGGACCAGATGGGCGTTGCGCCCGTCCAGGATCATCGCGAACAGGTCGGCGAAGTCCTCGGGAAGACCGTTCTCCCGAAGCACCGCCCGGTACTGCTCATGGGTGACCGAGACGTAGGAGATCTCACGGCCGGTGGCCTTGGACAGCTCGACGGCCACGTCGGAGAAGCTGAGCAGGCGAGGACCGGACAGCTCATAGGTCTTGCCGATGTGCCGGTCGTCGGTGAGCGCGGCGACCACCACGTCGGCGATGTCGTCGGTGTCGACGAAGGCCTCCACCGCGTCCCCGGTCGGCAGCGCGATCTCACCGGCCAGCACGGGCTCCAGGAAGAAGCTCTCGCTGAAGTTCTGGTTGAACCAGCTGGAGCGGACGATCGTCCACTCGGCACCGGCCTTCTTCACGCACTCCTCCCCGGCCTGAGCGGCCTCCTCGCCGCGACCGGAGAGCAGCACCAGCCGGCGCGCTCCGCGGGCCACAGCTAAACGCGAGAAGGCGTCGACCTGCTCCGTGGCCCCGGGGAAGGCCAGGTCGGGGTAGTAGGTGATGTACACCCGGTCCACCCCTTCCAGCGCCGCCTCCCAGGTCTCGGGGTCCTGCCAGTCGAAGCCGGGTTCGGCGCTGCGCGATCCGACGCGCACCGGACGACCCAGGGAGGTGAGCCGCTCGACGACTCTGCGGCCGGTCTTGCCGGTGCCTCCGATGACGAGGGTGATCTGGTCGTTCTGCGTGGTCTGCGTGTTCTGCGTCATGAGTACAGTCAATGCCATTTCGGCGAGACGAGCCATAGCTGCAAAGCTCACTTGCATACGCGTGCGTCCACTAAAGGTCGCTCATCCGCTCGAACGGCGCACCGCGGTACGCCACCGGACCCCGGGCGACACCGGCCCCTCCGCCCCGGCCGGCGCCCGTGGCCGCACCGCCTGCCCGGACCCCCGACACCCCGGGCACGGCACGGCCGGCAGGACCGCGGATCCGACCCGTCAGAAGTTCCCCAGGCCGCCGCACACGTTCAGTGCCTGCGCGGTGACCGACGAAGCGAGATCGGTGGTGAGGTAACCGACGAAGCCGGCGACCTCCTCCGCGGTGGAGTACCGGCCGAGCGGGATCTGCGCCTCGAACTGTCCCTGGACGTACTCCTCCGTGGTGCCCCACGCCGCCGCGTACCCACTGCGCACCCGTGCGGCCATCGGCGTCTCCACATAACCGGGACAGACCGCGTTGACCGTGACGCCCGTGGGAGCGAGTTCCTTGCCCAGGGCCTTGGTGAAGCCGACCACGGCGTGCTTCGAGGCCGAGTACGGCGCGCCCAGTAACACCCCCTGCTTGCCCGCGGTGGAAGCGATGTTCACGATCCGCCCCCACGAGGCCTCCGAAAGCCCCCCGGCGTTGAGCACCTCGCGCGTCAACATGAACACGCCGTTGAGATTGGTGTCGATGACCTCGTGCCATAGCTCATCGGTGATGCTCGCGGTCGCCCCGCCGCCGCTGCGCCCCGCATTGTTCACCAGGATGCTGACCGGCGCACCGTAGCTCGCCACGGCCGAGGCGACCAGCGCGGCGACGTCCGCACGCTTGCGCACGTCGGCGACCATGCCGTCGACCGTCAGCCCCTCGGCGCGCAGCTTCGCGACCGTCCGCGTCACCGCAGCCCCGGTGCGCGCACAGAGGAACACCCGATGGCCGCGCGCCCCCAGGTCGCGGGCGACGGCCAGACCGATGCCCCGCGTGGCGCCGGTGATCAAAGCCACCGGTCGCTCGGGAGCCCTGCGCGCTGCTGCCTTCGTCGGCTGTGCTGTCATCTCGAAAGGCCCTCCTGCCTGCCGCACGTCAACCCCTCGGAGCGTGTCCGACCCCGCTGGGAGCCCACTGGAAAACCGTTGGTGCACCCGTCCCGGAATTTCCCACTCCGTACGGTCGTCGCGCAGCGGACCGTCCGTAGCGCGATCGGCGGGCCGTTCGCCGTCGATCGGCCCGCCCGTCTTCGTGCACCGACGCCGCCCCGAGGGCGGCAGCCCGGCCGAGACCGTCGAAGCCCCCGCGCACCCCACGGGCCCGTTCCCGCACCGGCGCACCGCGCCCCGAAACGGTCGGGCGGCCGTGCCGACCGCCAGGGCACGCGTCCCCGACCCGTCGAAGGACCCCGGGTGCGTGCGGAGCGCTCCGCACGCACCCGGGGCCCGCGTCACCAGCCCTTCGCGCCGGCCACGGGGCCCCGGGACCGGTGAACGCGCCGGCCGCTCACAGCCCCAGCCGCACCGGGAGTTCCTGCAGCCCGTTGGAGATGAACGACTCCACCCGCCGCAGGCTCGCCGGCTCCGCGGCCAACTCCATCCCCGGGAACCTCTCGAAGAGCCGCTGCACCCCCACCACGGCCTCCAGCCGGGCCAGGGTCGCCCCCAGGCAGTAGTGCGTTCCGAAGCCGAAGGACAGGTGCTCGCCGCGGGTGGCCCGAGTGACGTCGAACCGGTCGGCGGCAGGCCCGTGGACCTTCGGGTCGCGTCCTGCCGAGGCGAACGACACCACGATCGGATCGCCCCGGGGAATCACCACCTCACCGACCTCGATGTCCTCCACCGCGAACCGCATCACCGCATAGGCGGCGGGCGGCTCCAGCCGCAGCGCCTCCTCGACCGCGTCCTCCCACGAAGCAAGCCCCTCCCGGATCAGACGCAACTGCTCCGGGTGGCGAAGCAGTTCCATCACACAGGTGCAGATCAGATTGACCGAGGTCTCGTACCCGGCGGTGAACAGTAGGATCAGATTGTCGATCAGTTCCTTCTCGCTCAGCCCCGCCCCGGCCCCGCCGCGCTCCGTCCCGGTCTCGTCCCGCGCCGCGATGAGCGCGGTGGTCAGGTCGTCACCGGGGGTTCGTCTTCGAAAGGCGAGCAGATCCGCCATGGTCGAGTAGAGGAGTTCGGCGTTGGCCCGGGCGTCCTGGGCGGTGATCGCCGTGTCGAAGAACCCCTTGATGACCTTGTGCAGGGGGGCCCAGGAATGCTCCGGTATCCCGAAGACGTCGAAGACGATGCGGGTGGGCAGTTCGTGCGCGAACCGTGCCCGCAGGTCGACCGGCGCCTCCCCGGCCGTCTTGGCGAGCTGCTCCAGCAGGGTCTCGGTCACCTGCTCGATCCTCGGCCGCATCCCGGCGACCCGACGTGAGCCGAACGCGGCGGCCACCGGCCTGCGCAACCGCGTGTGCTCCGCCCCGTAAGCGGTGATCATGTTCTGTACCGAGACCCATATGGCCAGCGGCCACTCGGCGCCCACCTCGCCATTGGCCCACGCCGGCCAGTGCCGGTACGCGTCCTTCGACACCCGGGGATCTACCAGCAGGCTGCGTATGGTCTCCGCTCCACTGACCACCCAGCCCGTCACTCCGCCGGGCAGTACCACCCGGGTCGCCGGACCCTTCTTGAGCAGATGTGCTGCTTCGGCATGAATGTTCGTGCCGGTGGGATCGATGGTGAACGGACACTGGCGTGTCATCGGGATCTCCATGGTCTGGGCGAGGTCTGCGACAAGGCACGTCGGGCAAGCAAGGAGGAGGGCTTGGGCAGCGGGCTCCCACGCACGGGTGGAAACCGCCCGTCCGATCTGGTCTCACCAGCGACGGCCCGGGCGCGGCACCAGCACCTGCCGTCCGTCAACGGCGTGTGGTCATCCCCCTTTTCACGGGAGGCGACCTTAGCCCCCGACGCCATCCGGGAGATGCTAATGCCCCGACAGATCGGCAAAAACGAAAGGAAGCGAAGGTCCCTTCGGGACGGTGCGCGTCCCGGCGCCCGGCGCCCCGACCGGAAGCCGACCCCACGGATCGCCCGTCGAGGCCCCGCACCTCTTGCCCTCCCACGAGCCGTAGGCGGCGATCCCCGATCCGCTGATGCGCCGAGCCCCAAACCCCGGTGGCACGGCCCCCGCGTCCGCCCGCCGGCGCACCACACCACCACGGCCTCCCCGCATCTCGCCCCGCACACCCGTAGGCTTCCCTGTCGGTGCCGGGCGGCACCAGACCTTCCTCCGGCGCGTCGGCCACCACCTCCCGCGCCGTGGCGCCGGACGGCCGGCACGTCGACTCCGTCGAACCCTGCCCACGGACGACCCGGTCAAGCCGGCCCCGGCCCCGTCCGTCACCCACCCCGTGACCTGGTTCCCCTCCTGCCGCCGGCAGACCGACTTATCGTCACAACTGCCCCCGGACAGTCACTTCGACCCCCTATCACCTTGTGTTACGGTCACGCCGTGACGACAGCGAGCAACCCCTTACTTGTCGGGAAATCAGCCCTCATAACCGGTGCCAGTGCCGGTATCGGTGCCGCGGCAGCCCGGGTCTTTTGCCGAGAGGGCGCCGCCATCACGCTCGTTGCCCGTCGCGAATCTCAACTCGCCGACATTACAAGCCAGTTGCGCGCAGAAGGACATCAGGCGCAGTACGTGGTGGCGGACGTCACCCGCAGCGAGGAGGTCGCGCGCGCCGTCTCGGCCGCAGTGGCCGCCTACGGCCGCCTCGACGTCGCCTTCAACAACGCAGGCGTCGGAGCCGAACCCAAACCGCTGCACCTGCTCGACGAAGAGGTCTACGACACCGTCATGGACACCAACGTCAGGGGCGTGTGGAACTGCATGCGCCACGAGATCCGCGCGATGCTTCCCCGAGGCGGCACCATCGTCAACAACAGCAGCACCGCCGGCCTCGTCGCCACACCGGTCACCGCCGCCTACATCGCCTCCAAGCACGCGGTCCTGGGCCTGACCAAGGCCGCCGCCACCGAATACGCCGCCCAGGGCATCCGGGTCAACGCCCTCGCCCCGGGATCCACCCGCAGCGAGATGGTCGACACCTGGCTCCGCGACAACCCCGACATGGAGCAGCACCTCCTGCAGTCCGCCCTCGTCCCACGCATCGCGGAACCCGACGAGATCGCCGAAGCCGCCGCATGGCTCTGCAGCGACCGTGCCTCCTTCGTCGTCGGCACCACCCTCTCCGTCGACGGCGGCTGGACCACGCGCTGAGCCACGCGGACGTCCCCACCCCGGCCAGGACGGCGTGAACGGCCCGCACCACACGCGCCCCGGGCCACCCGGCTCTTCCCGCACCACACCGGTCGGCACCTGAGCACGCAAGACCGCCGCCTCCACCCCGCACCCCACGGCCGCTCGCCCCCGGGTCAGCCGCCCGTCCGCGTCACCCGCAGCTGCCGCAGCAGGCCACCGTAGTCTTCGTCGTCGTCGCTGATGAAGAGCGGAAAGGAACCCGAGACCAACGCCACGCCTTCGACCTTGAGCCCCGAGCTCCGGGCGAGCATCTGCGGCGGCTCGACCGCAACCAGTTCCGCGCCCAGGGGCCCACCCCGCTCGACCGTGGCCGCGCGGTAGACGGCGCTGTCGAAGGGACCGAGGTCACCGGGGTCGTACGCGGACGAGACGTACACCTGTCCCTTCGCATCGATGTCGAGACCCGAAGCAGGACGCGCCCCCGGCGGCTCGGGAGCGGTGAACGGCACCGACGTCCACTTCCTGCCGAAGGCGAGCGCACCGCTCCTGCCCACCGTCAAACGCGTCATGTGGATGCGGGTGGTGTCGCTTCCCTGCGCCCGCTCGGCATACACGAAGTAGTCCCGTCCCCCGACCGTTGCGACGGCCGTCGCCTCGACGTTGGTGAGCGGCTCGGGCGTCTTCGGCCACGGAGCCGAGCCCACGACCTCCACGTCGAAGTCCTTGTCCCACCGCGCCAGATAGATCGTGGGATCGGGGTCGCTCCCATCGGCGCCGCTTTCGACCAGCAGGGCCGCGTTCCGGCCGGGAAGCCGGGCGATGCTTTCCAGGTCGTTCGGCACGTCGGGGAAGTCCACCCGAAGCTCCTCGACGGCGATCCCGTCGGTGTCGACGGGCGTCCGCACGATCGCAAGGCGCGGCAGCTCGCGTTCCGCGTCGTTGTCCCGTGCATCGTGACAGACCAAGAAGACCTCCCGTGACGTTGCCCGGCGCCCGGGACCGACGAACCCGCGCTCAGTGGCGAGCCAAGCGATGCCGCTGAACTCACGCGGTGCCCGGTACCGGCTTTCCCCGGGGGACGACACGACGGTGGCTCTCTCAACGCCGCACGCGGCCAGCACGAGGAGGTTCAGCCCGACGACGGCGGACAACAGGCCGCGCGTCAGCAACCGACGTCCCATCAGGTGTCCCTTCATCGCCCGGCACCCACCGTCCTGCGTCCCGGCCCGCTCGGGACGCTAGGGCAGAGGGCGCCCGGTTCCCACCAGGCGCCGCCGGAACGTCACCGGTCTGGCCGCGCAGGGCTGCCGCATCAGACTCCCCACGGACCCGACGACCGGTGGGGAGATCCAGGCCACCCACAACGGCGAACGCGGCGAGGAAGCACAACCGCCCGGGCCCGTGCTTCCTCGCCCCGAAGACCGTCCGCTACGGGGCGAGGGACGCGGAAGGGGGCTTCGAACAGCCCGTCACCCGAACGCCGGCGGCGCACCGTCGAGCTCGGCGAGGTCCCGGGCGGTCAGCTCCAGGTGCGCCGCTTGGACATTGGCCCGTAGGTACGACAGGCGGGTGGTGCCGGGAATGGGGATGACGTGCTCGCCCTGAGCGAGCGTCCAGGCGAGTGCCACCTGCGCCAAAGTGGCGTCGTGGCGCTCCGCCACCGCCCGCAGGGGAGCGAGGATCCGCTGGTTCGCGGCGCGCGCCGGAGAAGTGAAGCGGGGATGGCGGGCGCGCAGGTCGTCGGAGGAGAAGGAGGTGTCCGGGGTGATGGTGCCGGTGAGGAACCCGCGCCCCAAGGGAGAGAAGGGAACGAACAGGGCGTCGTTGCGGGCGCACCAGCCGACGACGTCCTCCTCGTGCGCCTGCGCGCCCAGCGACTGCCGCGACCACAAGGAGAGTTCGGACTGGACGGCGGCGACGGGATGGATCCGATGCGCCTGCTCGGCCTCTTGGACCCGGACCTCCGAAAGGCCGAGATGCCCGATCTTGCCCTCCGCCACCATCGCGGCGAGGGCACCCCAACTGTCCTCCAGGGGGACGGCCGGATCGACGCGGTGCAAGTAGCACAGATCCACGCTGTCGGTGCGCAGCCGGCGCAGGCTCGCCTCCACCGCGTTGCGCAGGTGCGCCGGTCTGCCGTCACGGTGCAGCGCCATGGTGGCGAGGTCGTCCACGACCAGACCGACCTTGGTGGCGAGGAACACCTCGTGACGACGAGGGGCGATGGCCTGCCCGAGCAGCGTCTCGTTGTGCCCCTCCCCGTACACGCCGGCGGTGTCCAGGAGCGTGATGCCGAGGTCGACGGCCTCGTGTAACAGCGAGGCCCACGCCTGGTCGTCGCCGTGCGGACGGGTATACATCCACGGACTCAACCCGGCACAGCCCAGGCCCACCGCTCCCAGCCGCCGTCCGGTCGGCCGGAAGAGCCTGGTCCGTGCGCTCATCAATTGCTCACCACTGTTTCGCACCACGCCGCAACACCCACTCATGATCGTTCCGATCGCATCGGAACCACCCTAGCCACGTGAAGACGGCCCCTCGGGGCGTCGTGTGGCCGCAGCGGTGCTCTGCGGGGGAGCAGCGGCAAAGCCGCCCGGTCCGGTCATCGGTGCCGCACCCCGATTGACCTGGCGGCGGGCGCGGACGCACCGTGGCGCACCGGCACCAGAACCGGCACCAGAACCGGCAAGCGGGCGACGAAAAGCCGTGACGGCCTCGAACAGACCGTCACCTTCCTCGCCCGTGCCCGGGGCAGCGGCCCTCACGGCACCCGGGAACCGATGTGCCCCACGGACGCCCCCCGCCCTCGATCCCCGACCGAGGACGAGGGGCCCGCGGGCCCGGACCGGCGGTCACCGCACGAGCCGGTCAGACCTCCACCATCACCTGGTCCAGCGCCTTCCGCTTCAAGTCCGGCACCTGACAGTCCTCCGCCGGATAGCCGACCGGGATCACCGCGAAGGCCTTCTCGTTCTCGGGCCGCCCCAACACCTGGGAGAGGAAACGCATCGGGCTCGGCGTGTGCACCAGCGCGGCCAAGCCCGACAGGTGCAGGGCGGACAACAGCATGCCGACCGCGATGCCCACGGACTCGTCCACGTAGTAGTGCTTCCGCTTGGCACCGTCCTCACCCAGCCAGTACCGCTGCTGGAAGACCACGATCAGCGCCGGGGCGTCCGTCAGATGCGTCTTCACCGCATCCGTACCCAGCGGACGCAGGGCGGCAAGCCATTCCTCGCCGAGCCTGCCGTCGTAGGAGAGCTGCTCCTCGCGCTCGGCCTCCTCACGGATGCGCCTGCGGATCTCCGGGTCCCGGACCATGACGAAGGTCCAGGGCTGCTGGTGGGCACCGGACGGCGCCGTGGCCGCGCAGGCGATGGCGTCCCGCACGACCTGCTCCGGCACCGGGTCGCAGGAGAACCGGCGCACCGTGCGCCGCTGCCCCATCTGGTCGCGCAACTCTGCCGAGCGACGGAGGGACTCCGCCGGCTCCATGCGCTCAGGACGGTAGGGGACCGGATGGTACGGGGCGCCGTGGGTGGGCTCCCAGCGCTCTTCGGTGGTGGCTGTCATGGGGGAGAGTCTGGTGTCCCCGGCCCCCGGTTCCAAGGGCGGGGACGCACCGGAAACGACACCCGCGGCCCCGTGGGCACCCGCGCCGTGGTCGTCGAGGCGCCGGCGGCGTTGGTTCCTATGAAGGGCTGCCCCGCACACCCGACGCCCCACGCCGGCCCACCGCAGACCACGACACACCCCTTAGCCTTGTCCCCATGTCAGAGCGTGCCATGCCCAGCAGCGCGGACGGCCTGATCACCCTGGACGCCGCAAACGTCCTGTGGGCCGACCTGACGGCCGACAGCACCGTGCCCGCGGCTCCTATGGCGCTCACCTCCCCTCCCGCCCGCCCCTGCAAGGGATACGTCCTGCTCGGCGCGGCTGTGGTGACGACGACCAGGACCAACGACGGCCAGTGGCACGTTCCCGAGGCCGAGGTGCGCCGAGCGGCTGCCCAACTGAACGCTGTCGCAATGAACCCACAGGACCTGGTTCGCATCGGCCCGTTTGGCAAGTCACCCCAGCAGCCCTTCACCGAGGAAACACCGCTGCGCTGGCGCCAACGCATCATGGCCGAACTACAACGGCACCGCGCCCCCGAGCAGCCGGCCGGCCGACCGCACCCCCTGGCGGGGATCGACTGGCGACGCACGCTCGTGGAGCAGACCCGCACCACAACACGACGGACGTGGTGGCTGCCGCGCGCCGTGGTCAAGCTCCTCGACGCGGCCGAGCACGCCGAAACGCAGTGGACGCGAGCCACACGGCCCCACCAGAGGAGCACCACCGCCCCCGAGCCGCCCCCGCACCCCCGACCGGCCCGCACCCCCGACCGCCGGCAGACCACGAACCCCCAGGACACCACCGCACCGCGCCCCTACGGTGCAGAGCTGGAAGGCCAGCTGTACTCGGTGCTCAGCAGGAAGCCCGGCACCTCCCGCAGGGTGGCCGGCTGGGCGTGCGCCGTCTGCCGCACCGCGCCCGCCACCGTCCTTGACCACTGCCACGAACACGGCTACGTCCGCGCCCCCCTGTGCCAGTCCTGCAACACCCAAGAACGCCCCGACCACCTGTACGCCAACGACATCCGCGTGGCGAACCGCTACACACGCCTCTTCCACACCCACACCGAGGCATGGCTCCGCCACTGGCACCGTTGCCCCGGCTGCCGTGCACGCACCACCCTGCCCCTGCCCCACCTCGCCGCATGGACCGCCCACATAGCCTGCCGATCGCTGCGCCCGACCCACCAAGCCCCCCGCGGGCGCAAGCCCTGCGGGCTCCTGCGCGTGTCCTGGACGGGCAGCCAGAACACGCCCCGTTCCTGCCTGCTCACCATCACCGTCGACTTCTGCCCCTCCGGCGAGCACCGTGTCCTGGCGCGAGTGCCCTACCGCGAAGCCACCGAACGGTTTCGCAACTGGCTGGCCGACACGGCCCCCGCCGTGGCCGCCGCGGCCGGCCCGGACCGCCTGGACGGCCTCCCCGCCCAGGCCCGACCGGTCATCGTCGACACCAGCGGCGAAGGCCTGTCCCTGTTTTGAGAAGGCATCGCTCGGGCCGGCCACCCCACCCTCCCCGGACATCGTCCCCGCCCGCGAGGGCGTGGAGGCGCTCGACGCGGAACTCCTCTACTTCCCTTCGAAGGAGACGATCCACGTCTCGTCCACGACACCGGGGAGGAAGGAAACGACCGAGCGGCCCGAAACGGACGACTCCTGATCGTCGAGGCCGGAGAGGGCGTCGGCACGGGCGGGTCCAGCCGGCGACAGGACGGCGCCCGAGAGCGCAAGGGCAGCGAAGGCACGCACGAGGGGCTTCATGCCCTGCACAACAGCCCGACGACGCCGTAGGTCACCACCTGCGTTCCCCCCAGTCCGCACGGCGGCCCGTGGCGCGGCGCCGGCGGACCGGGCCGCACGGCGGATCTGCCGGGACAACCACCAGCAGAACGGGGCCGGCAAGAAACGCGGCGGCCCCGCGCCCGCCGCCCCCGCTCTCAGGAGAGAAGGGCGAGGATCAGCCGCCCGGGAACCAAGTAGAGGGTGGCCCCCACCGTCGCGACGAACACCGGCACGACGTCAGCCGTTGCCGACGGGGCGGGCGAGGAGACGGCCCGCCCCGGGACCGGGATCGGTTGGCCCGTTCCGCTGGGGACGGAGCACGATCTTGCCGGTGGTACGGCGTTCGCGCAGGTCGGTGTGGGCCTGCTGGGCGTCCGTGAGCGCGTACTCGATCCCCGTGACGGGGCGCAACCGTCCTTGGAGCGTGAGGTCGAGGAGCTGTTTCAGCGGGCCGTGCAGGGCTCCGGGGCGTGCGAGCGCGGGGCGCAGCCAGAAGCCGACGACGGCGGCATTGAGGCGGCTGAGGCGGGCGGGGTCGAGCGGGGTGTGGGGGGTGCGGGAGGCGTTGCCGTAGGTGACGATCCGGCCGAAGTCGGCGAGGGATTCCAGGGCCTGGTCGAACAGAGCGCCACCTGCTGCGTCAAGGATGATGTCGGCCCCCGGGGACAGGGGGTGCTCGGCTATGCCGTCGGCGCCCAGCGCGAGGGCGAGCCGTTCCTTGTCGGGGCTTGACGCCTGCGCCAGGACGCGCCCCGCTCCGAACTCCTTGGCCAGCTGGACCGCGAGGCTTCCCACGCCGCCTGCGGCGGAGTGGACGACCACGCTCTCGCCGGGCTGGAGGCGGGCGGCCGACCGCAGCAGGTGCCAGGCGGTGAGGCCCTGTGTCAGCAGGGCCAGTGCCTGGGGGGCCGGGATGTCGTCAGGGATCGGGATGAGGGCGGATTCCGCGCAGAGGACCTGCTCGGCGTATCCGTGGGTGACCTTGGCGAGGACCCGGCGGCCGTCTTCGGTGCGGCCGACGACCTCGCCACCGGGGATGTGGGGCAGCTGGGAGGCGCTGAGGTAGGAGCCGTCGGTCTGGAAGGTGTCGGCGAGGTTGACGCCAGCGGCTTCGACCGTGATGAGGGTTTCACCGGGCCCCGCCACGGGGGCGGGAACATCGACGGGCGTGAGGACTTCGGGGCCGCCGAAGCGGTCGAACCGTATGGCGAGCATGAGCGGGCAGCCTGTCTGTCGGCCCTGTCTTCGGGGCGCGGTTGCTTCGGATCACGGCGATGAGCCGCCGGGCGGGACGGCACCGTGGCTCCGTGAACGTGTCCACGGGGTTCCGGCGCGTCGCGCAGGGGTGCTGGAGGGGGTTCCGGTTCCGGTCCCTGACGTCAGGTCACCTGTACGGGCGCGGGGATCCCACGGTCGTGGCATCCCCGCGCCCGGGTGGCGGGGCCGTCTGCAGGGTCAGGCGGGTCGGGGCAACGTGGTCACGGTGGTGGTGACCACCGTCTTGCCGTCCTGGGAGGCGTGCACCCGCACCGGTCGCCGTCCTGTTCGATCTGCGGTGCCGGGCTCGGCGGTCACCAGGCACGGGCGGTCCAACTCGACGTACCGGATGAACTCGGTGTCACAGGCGATCGCGTCGACGGGCTCGGACAGTGCGGCTTGCGCGCCCTGGGCCGCGGCCTCGAGCAGCACCATGCCCGGCACGTGGTCGTGCGGGTGGTCGAAGAGCACCTTGTGCTCGGTGTCCGCCCTCAACTGCCACGTCAGCGGAATGTCGGTGGGCGACAGCACCACGTCTCGCCCGTTGCTGCGGCCGACTCGGTGCGCGGCCACCGGGGGAGCGGGAGGGACGGCTCTCAAGAAGGCCTCGGCCGCGTTGGCGTAGGGGCCGCGCAACCGGTCGTACAGCAAGGGCGGGTGGGTGGTGTAGCGCACCTCGGCGCGGCCGATGCGGGTGCCGAGGCGAAAGGCCTCGATGTGCGAGGTCAGGTGGACCGAGCCCATCCGGCGGCGTCTGACGGAGGGATGGGTCACCAGAAGGGTCACCGCCTCGGACTCCGGGGCGTAGCCGGTGGCCAGGGCTGCCGGATCGACGTGGAAGCCTAACTGCTCCCAGCCGAGCCGGTGTCCCAGGGGTATCTCGTGCACCTCGTGGGTGAGCAGGGCGAGCGCCTGTCGAAGGCTCTCGATGAACAGGAGGGGTCTGTACCGGTCGCCTTCAACGTAGAAGGCGTGGTCTCCGGGCCAGCGCACGGCGATCTGCTGCGTGGTCTCGGAGAGCCTCGTCCAGGCGGTGACCAGGGCTTCGTCCGGGCTTGCCTTGCGAACGAGGGTTCCGACGTCGATCACGGTCGACAGGGGCGCGGTACCTGTGGTGCTTGGCATCATTGCGGCATCTCCCTTGTGAGCATGGTGAGTTGAGACCTGGCATGGCGAACTCTGCTCGAACTTCGCATAAGATAAAGAAGATTCTTCTTTTGGTGAAGAGTCGAGATCGAAGAGTGAGACAGGATTGTGGGTGCATGGTGGGACGGGCTACGAAGCAGGAGAGGGCGGAGCGGACGAGGGCGGCGGTGATCCGGGCCGCGGCGGAGGTCTTCGCGGAGAACGGATTCGCCGGTGCCAGCGTCACGAAGATCGCCGACCGTGCCGAGGTGACGCTGGGTGCGATCTACTTCCACTTCCGCAACAAGGAGGAGTTGGCCAGGGACATCGTCGCCATGCAGCCCGAACTCGTCGTTCCGCCGCACCCCTCGCAAGGACTGCAACATGCCGTCGACGTGACCTTGACCTGGGCCTACCAGCTGCTGGAGAGTCCGGTGCTGCGGGCCGGGGCTCGACTGGTCTGGGAACAGGAGCACTTCACTTCGCCGGAGGAGAACTCCCACCAGCAATGGACCGAGCTCATTCAGGAGGACCTGCGTACGGCGCAGACCAGGCGCGAGCTGAAGGCGGGGACCGATGTCGGAGCCCTGGCCGGTCTGATCGTGAACGCCTGCACCGGCGCCCAGATGCACTCGCACATCGAGACCAGCCATGCGGATCTGCCCCAGCGGGTCGAGAACGTCTGGCGCTGTCTCCTGTCCGCGGTCGCGGTGCCCAGCGCCGTCAAGCGGATCGAGCTGGGACGGGAGCGAGGATGCCCCGACGAGACCGCGCTCGCGGTCCGGCCCGGCTCCTGACGATTGGCCGGATCGGCACGGTCCGGTAGAGCTCGGCGCCTGAGAGGCGCGCGCCGGTCATGAGGATGAAGGGGGAACGAAGTGGTACAGGGTACGGGTCTGCTCGAGGGCAGAGTTGTCATGATCACGGGAGCATCCAGTGGCATCGGCGCCGCCGCGGCGCGGCACTTCGCGGCGGAGGGGGCGGCCGTGATGCTGATGGCCCGCCGCAAGGACCGGCTCGAGGAGCTCGCCGAGGAGATACGGGCCGCGGACGGTCGGGCCGAGACCGCACCGGGCGATGTGACGGACAGTCGAGCGGTGGAGGACGCCGTCGCCCGGACGGTGGCCGCTTTCGGGGCCCTGGACGGCGCGTTCAACAATGCCGGCTGGGGCGCCGTGGGGCCGCTCCTGCACGAGACCGACGACGCGGTCTTCGACCGCATCATGGACGTCAACGTGCGCGGTGTGTGGAACTGCCTCAAGCACCAACTGCCCGCGATGGTCGCCCAGGCCTCCGGAGGTGCGGTGGTCAACACCTCCAGTACCGCAGGCCGGTTCGCCACCGGCGCGATCGCTCCGTACGTGGCGGCCAAGCACGCGGTCGTGGGCCTGTCCAGGGTCGCGGCCGCGGAGTACGAGAGCCACGGCATCCGGGTCAACGCCCTCGTCGTCGGAGCCACCCGCACCGAGCTCATGGAGTCCGCCATCCGTGACATCCCCGAGCTGAAGCAGGCCGCGGTGGCCCGCGCCATCCAGCGCCGCTTCGCCGAACCGGTGGAGGTGGCGCGGGCCGCAGCGTGGCTGCTGAGCGATCAGGCCTCGTTCGTCACCGGGGGAGCGGTGCCGGTGGACGGTGGCGTGGGCGCCGTGTGACCGGTCTCGCCGGTCAGGCCACGTAGCATCAACTCCCAGATGTGCGCCACTCGCTGAGCGGGCCGCCCTGCCGGTGCGTCCAGGTAGGCGGCTCGCTGGCGGATCTCGTTCTCCGCCCCGGCCACCAGGAACGTGGCCAAGGACGTCAGCGCGGCACCCTCGGCCGGCGTCCGCGCCCCCGCCCGCGCACGCAACCAGTCCTGGACCACCGGCATCCAGGCCGACGTCCACTCCGGCTGACAACCGGGGATCTCACGGCTGAGGCGGGCTGCGGCCCGCACCGTCACCTCCTCCTCGAGCAGCGTGATCAGTGCCACGCTGAGCGAGGCGACCGACTGCAGGGGAGGCTCCTGCCGCACCGTCACCCGCCGCACCGTCGACTCGGTGGCCGCGTGCCCTTGCGTGCACACCGCGGCCGCCAGTTCCTTCTTGTTGGGGAAGTGGAAGGTGAGGGCTCCCACGGATATGCCGGCGGCTCTCGTGATGCGGGACAACGACGATCCCGCGTAGCCCCTGCTGTCGAACTCGCTGGCGGCGGCACGCATCACAAGCTGTCGTGTCCGGGCGGCTCGGTCCTGCATCACCATGATCCTTCACTGCCGTCACTTCCGTCACAGCCGATAACAGCTGTCTGGCCACATTAGACGGCGCACTCTCCACATCAAAAAAAAGAGAACTATTATTTGACCTGTTTCTAGGGGCGTGCACCAGGGCTGTACGTCCTTACTCCGAGGGGTACTTGAGGGGGAGCAGTGACGCAGACGGTGATTCGCGTGCTGGTTGTCGAGGACGATGCCACCGAAGCCGAAGCGAGGATGAATGACCTGCGCAGACAGGGCTACTCCGTGAGTAGCGTGGACACCGGGGCCAAGGCGCTGAGGGCACATCAGAACTCCGACCTTGTCCTGTTAGATCTCGACCTGCCGGACATCGACGGGATCGAGGTGTGTCGTACGATTCGGGAGTCCGGCGACAAACCGATCATCTCCGTGTCGCCCAGAGATGCCGAGATGGACCGGATCCTGGCGCTCAAGGCCGGCGCCGACGACTGCGTCGACCTCTCGTGCGGGTCCCGGGAGATGGCGGCGCGCATCGAAGCGGTGCTGCGCCGCAGTTCGCTGCGCCAGGCCCCGCCCCGCACGATCGTGCTGGATGCGCTGCACATCGACGTGCCGGCCCGAGAGGTGAGACTCAGAGGGGAGTTAATCGGCCTCACGGGCAAGGAGTTCGACCTGCTCCACGTGCTGGCCGCCAATGCCGACGGGACGGTCTCCCGCAAGGAGTTGATGGCCAGGGTCTGGGAGACCTGCTGGGCCGACTCCAGCCGCACCATCGACACCCATGTCCGCAGCCTGCGGGTCAAGCTCCGTGCGAGTTCCTGGATCGTCACCGTGCGCGGCGTGGGCTACCGCATGGGGCGGGGGTGAGGGGGTACGCGGCCTTCCGAAGGGCTCCAGGGGCAAGGCGACGGCCCCCGGGCGACGGGTGCGCGAGGCACCTGGTCGCCCGGAGGCCGCGTGTGTGCGTGTCCCGCGGGTGGTTCAGGCCGCACCCGGGCGCTTCGCGGGGAAGCCGTGCCGACGGGAGGCGACGACGACCAGGAGCACCGGCACCAGGAGGAGCAGCACGCTCCACGGGAAGGACGTGGGGCCCATGCCGTCGAGCAGGATGCCGCCTACCGCGCCTCCGCCGGCCATGAACGAGTTCCAGGTGGTCACCAGCAGGGCCTGGCCCCGGCTGCCACCCGCGTCCGTGACGGCGGTCTGCAGCAGGGTGGCCACCCCGCCCCAGCCCAGACCCCACAGGATCATCGCCGTGTACACCACGGTGTCGCTCTCGGCGGCCAGTGCCAGCATCACCGAGGCGACGATGAACAGTGCCGTGGAGCCCACCGTCAGCTGCCGCAGCTTGCGGTCGACCATCGCACCCGTGACGAAGATGCTCACCATGGACGCGATGCCGAACACCAGCAGCACGATGTCGCGCTGGCCGCCCATGTCGTACTCGTCGAGGAACGTGGCGATGTAGGTGTAGAGGATGTTGTGGGCCAGCACGTAGGCGGCCACCACGAACAGCACGGCCACGACGCCGGGCAGCTTGAGGGCCTTCAGGATCGGCTCCCGCTGCCCCGCCTTCTGCCCCGGGGCGTCGGGCACCGATACGCCGATCCACACGAGCAGCAGGACGGAGATCAGCGCCACCAGGCCGAAGGTCAGTCGCCAGCCGAACAGTCCACCGAGGAAGGTGCCGACCGGGATGCCCAGGGAAAGGGCCAGGGGGATGCCCGCCATGGTGATGGCGATGGCCCGCCCCTGCAGGTGAGGCGGCGCCAGCCGGCGCGCGTACCCGACCAGTTCGGCCCAGACGGCCGCAGCCGCCACGCCGGCCAGCAGTCGGAACGTCATGGTCAGGGGGTAGCTGGAGGACATCGCGGTGACGATGTTGGCGACGGCGAAGGTCACCACGGCGAGCAGCAGCAGCTGCTTGCGCCGCCATGCCGACGTGGCCACGGACAGGGGGATCGCCGCGACACCGGTCGCGATGGCGTAGATGGTCAGCGACTGGCCCGCCGCCGACTGGCTGACGGACAGGTCCCGGGCCATCTCGGGCAGGACGCCGGCGGGCAGGGCTTCGGTGAGGATGCCCATGAACGCGGCCGTACCCAGGGCCAGGAGGGGGGACCAGGGAAGCTTCTGGCCCGTGTCCTCGTTGGGGGATGTGGATGCGGGAGACTCGGTCTGGGATGTGGTCATGACTGTATGCTCAAACCCTTACATTGATGTGAAGGTCAAGGTGATGGGGAGTGGTGTGGGTCACATGCTGATCGGAGAGCTGGCGGAGCGCACCGGCACGTCTCGTCGCTTGCTGCGCTACTACGAGGAGCAGGGGCTGCTCAGCTCCAGCCGGTCTCCCAACGGTTACCGGGACTACGCCGAGTCCTGCGTCGACCGGGTGCTCCAGGTGCGCGGGCTGCTCGACGCGGGGCTGCCGACCCGGATCATCAAGCAGATCCTGCCGTGCATGGACACCCCGCGCGCCACCCGCATCTCAGGAGCCACCGACGAGACCATCGCGACCCTGGAGCGCGAACGCGACCGGATGACCGACCGCATTCGCTGCCTCGAGCGCAACCGTGACGCCATCGCCGACTACTTGGACGCGGTCCGGAAGGCTCAGGACGCGGCCCGGCCCCAGGCGGTGAAGCCCGTCGAGGCCGCCGTACTCGTCTGAGGGGCGTACACGACCTCGTTCGACAGCTCCACGCCGTGGCTCGCGATGTCGAAGGTGATCCGGTCGCCGTCCGCGATGCGGAACCCGGCGTGGAAACTGGCCTTGTCCGAACCCAGCAGCAGGTAGTTCACCAACTCCGGCCGGCGCATGCCGGGGTAGGAGAACAGGTGGTCCACCATGTCCGGCACCCGCTGGAAGATCGCGTCCGCACCGCAGGTGAAGTCGCCCTTCCACGCCGCGGTGCCCTCGCGCTCGATGACGATCTGCCCCGTCACGGACTGCGGCGGCTCGCCCAGGAACAGCCACGGCGTCATGGACGTGTCGCAGAGCTTGGCGTACGGGGTCCAGCCCCAGGGGTTCTTCAGATGCAGCCCGATGTCGTTGAGGTCGTTGGCGAAGGTGTACCCCGCGTAGTGCGGATCGCCCTGTTCGTCGTTGACGAAGACGAGACCGACCTCCGGCTCCTCCAGCAGCGCGACCGCGGACGCCGGCACCGTCAGCGGCTCGCCGTTCGTCTCCAGCCATGCACCGAACCCCTTGATCAGCCAGTTTGGGGCGTTGAACTCCTCGTCGGGTGCCGGCGGGTGGGGGAACTTCGAGCGGTGGGTCCCCATGAACCCGGTGATCAGGCTGTTCCCGGACGCCTGGGGCAGCAGCGGCGGAAGGTAGCGCACCTCCGGGTCGCCATAGGCGACCGTGACCGGAGCACCACCCGAGACCACCGAGTCCAGCAGCGCCTCGGTGCCACCACCGGCCAGGACGGCCCGGCGCACCTGCCCGTCGGACACCGGGTACAGGGTGAGCGGCTCGGTCGGCACCGGAAGCCCCAGGCCTGCGTAACGCTGTCCGCGGTACTCGCATTCGAAGAGAACCGACATCACGGAGCGACCTCCTCAAGGTCGTTGGAAGACAATCCGCCGCCCGGCCGGAGCACCGGCGCGGCGACGGTGGAAAACCCGCTCAGGGACGGCCCCCGAAGGCCGCGGTCAGATCCGCCAGGACCTCCGAGACCCGGTCGAGGGACGCCCTGATCCAGGGCAGTGACAAGGGGTCGGGCGCGGAAAGCGCCGCCCACCGCTCGGCATCGGTGTCGCCGTACAACCGGCTGGTCGCGACCCGGATCCGCCAGGACCCACCGGGCTCACCGAACGCGGTGCCCGACAGCACACCGACCCCGTACCGGTCGGTGAACAGCGCGGCCAGCCCGTCGCCCCCACCGATCCCGTGGACACGGCTGAGCCCCTCCCCCAAGGGCTCGAAGTCGGGATACAGGTAACAGGTGGCCCGCACCGGGGCGAGCCGCACGCCCGTGGCCGTGAACGAACCCGCCACCTCCCGCACCACCTTCTCGTGCAGACGCCGGGCGGCGGCCATGTGCGCGACCACCTCAGGCGGCTCCCTGAGGGCGCTGGCCGCGGCTGCCTGCACGGGCGCCGCCGTGCTCGACCAGACCTGGCTGGCGACGCCCACGAGACGCTCGCGCAAGCCGCCGCCCAGCAGGCCGGACGGCAGCCGGGCCACGCCGATCCGCCAGCCGCCCAGCGCCAGGTTCTTCGTCAGCCCGGTGGTCACCACGGTGCGCTCCGGGGCGAACACCGCGGGGGAGACCGCCGGACGCTCCGGATCGAACACCAGATCGCAGTAGATCTCGTCGGAGATCACGACCAGGTCCAGATCCCTCGCCACCGCCGCCAGCCGACGCACCGTCTCCGGCGACGCGACGGTGCCCGTCGGGTTGTCCGGCACGGTCACGACCACGCACCGCGGATCACGGCCGGCCGCGCGGGCCGACACGACGGCCTCGCGCAGCGCATCCGGATCGGGCACCCCGCCCTCACCCGGCCGGATGGGAACCGGCAGCGGCCGGGCTCCGGCCAGCCGGGCCTGAGCGCCGTAACTCACCCAGCTCGGCGCCGGAACCACCACGTCCGTACCGCCCACCGCGAGCAGCAGCGCGAACAGCAGCGGTTTGCTACCCGGTCCGCAGACCACGTCGTCCGGATCGGTGTCCAGACCGCGCCGACTCCAGTACCCGGCAGCCGCCGACCGCAACTCCGCCGACCCCGTCACCGGACCATAGGCATTGCGGTCCGCCGCCTCCGCCAGCCGTTCCCGCAGCATCCCGAGCACCGGGAGGCCGATCTCACCACTGGCGAGGAACAACACCCGTTCACCCGCCTGCCGGCGGCGCTCCAGCTCCTGGTCGGCGGCCAGGGTCGCCGACATGGTCACCGGCACGGACGAAGTCATGGCTCCAGGCCTCCTGCGGACACCACCCGCACGACACGGGCGGAAACGGAAAACGACGAGAACGGAAGAGGACGAAGAAGGGGGGAAACCGGGGGGTGGCAGGGGGAAGGACACCCCCCGGTGGCTGTCGACGAGGACGTCACCCGCCCGCGTACAACGTCCGCAACTCGACCTTGCGGACCTTGCCGGTCAGCGTCTTGGGCAGCGCGTCCACGACCTCCAGCCGCTCCGGGTAGAACCGGGCGTCCTGCCCCTCCCGGCGCAGATGCTCCCGAACCTCCCGCAAGGTGGGACGAGCCCCGCCCCGCGGCACGACGACCGCCAGGATCGGATCGTCCACCTGCCCGTTCGGACCCAGCAGCGTCGCCTCCGTCACCTTCGGGTGCCGAGAGATGATCGCCTCCAGCTCCGCCATCGGCACGACGATCCCGTCACGCAAGATCGTGTCCTTCGCGCGCCCCAGGATCCGGATGCCACCGCGCCCGTCCTCCCGTGCCACGTCCCCGGTGTCGAACCAACCGTCCGACGTCAGCTCCGAATCGAAGGCCTCCTGCTGCTTGAAGTAGCCCAGCGCCTGCGACGCACCACGCACCCGCAGCCGGCCCACGGCAGCCCGCTTCGACGGGTCGTGGCACAGATCGATCCGGATCTCCATGGAATCGATCGGCCGACCGTGACTGTGCGCCGCCCAGTCCTGGTTGTAGTCCAGCCGACTGATGGTGACCGGGCCGAACTCCGACATGCCCCACACCGAGTACGTGCGCGCCCCGAACGTCTCCCGCAACTCGTCCACCAGCGACTGGAGCACCGGCGCCGCACCCGTGACCGTATGCCGCAGGCTCGACACGTCGTGCGGATCGATCCGCTGCGCCTGCGCCACGCCGGACAACGTCGGCGGCGGCCCGTACAACAGCGTCGCACCGTAGCGTTCCACCAGATCCAGCAGGCCCGCGTGGTCCGGGCCGTCCTGGAACGCGATCGTCCCGCCCAGCATCACCCCGGCGAGCACGCCCTGACCGAAGCCCGAGTAGTGCACCAGCGGGGTGGTGACCGCGGCCACCAGGTCGTCACGCAGCAAGAAGGTGTCGACGTAGCCGCGCACACCCGAGTGGACCGTGTTCTGACTGTGCACGACCCCCTTGGAGAAACCGGTCGTGCCCGAGGTGAACAGCACCACGAACGGCTCGTCCGGCCGGAGCTGACGCCCCTCCAGATCAGCCGCCCGCTGACGCTCCCAGTGCACCTGGACGAAATGGTCGTGGAAGTCGACCGCGCCTTCGGTCGCATGCCCCCCGACCACCACCACGTGCTCCAGCGGAAGCTCCTGCCGCAGCGCGGAGGCGGCCTTCGCCAACGGGTAGCCCTCCCACTCGGGAACCGTCACGATCACCCGGGCCTCGGTGAGGGCCAGCCGGTGCCGCAACTCCTCCTCCTGGCACACCGGCGCGATGGGACAGATCACGGCACCCACCGCCATGCACGCGAACATCAGCGGCACCATCTCCCACCGGTTCGGCAGTTGCACGGCCACCACGTCACCGCGCCGGACGCCCAGCTCCAGCAACGCCCCGGCGAAGCGGTCGGTCAGCCGGGACAGCTCCGCATAGTCCAGGGTGTCCGTACGCGCCTCGTCCAGTCGGCGTCCGGCGACGGCCAGCTTGCGCGGCCGCTCCCGGGCCTGCCGGCGCAGGTCGTCGAGGAAGGTCTCGTCTCGCCACCAGCCCCGCCGCCGGTACTCCGCCATCCAGTCCGCGGCCTCGGCACTGTTGCGGGAGGAGGTGACCATGGTCGTGGCCGTCATCGGCGATCTGCGCGGCGCGCCGCGAGGAGTTCGGGCAGCGGGTCGCCCGCCCCGGCCTCGGCGATCTCCAAAAGCGCCCGGGTGTTGAGCCGAACCCGATCGCCCACCCAGTCGAACACCCACGTCTTGCGCGCCTCGGCCGCCAGCTCGAACGGCACCACCCGGGTGACGGCCAGTGCCGCCGACGCGGCGCCGCCGATATTGGCGATGACGCCCGGCACCAGCGTGCCGCCGGAGGCCCGCACCTTCTCCTTGGCCTCGTCGCTGGAGCTGAGGTTGCCTCCCTCGACGACCAGCGGCGCCCGCAGCCGGTGCGCGTTCTCCGCGTTGAGCGCGTGCTTCTGCGCGGCGAGGATCAGCAGGTCGGCGTCGACCTCCAACCAGGCGTCGGCGCCGTCCGACACACGGACCCCGGCCGGCAGCCTCGAGCGGTCCATCCGCCCGAACTCGTCGGTGATGGCGATCAGGTCGTCCACCGGAAGCCGATCCGCGCTGATCGTGCCGTCGATGTCGGCGACACCGACGATCACGTGCCCGCGCTCCTCCAGGAACTGGGCCACCGCGCGGCCCACCGCGCCGAAGCCCTGCACGACGACTCGCGCCGACTTCGACCGCCCGGAGGCCTCCAGGGCGGTCACCGCAGCCACCCCGACCCCGTGCCCGGTACAGTCGATCAGGGGCTCGTAGTACGTACGCCAATCGATCGGCATGTCCGGCGCGCCGAGCCGGAACCGCGGGTCGTAGCCGGCCTCGTCGAAGAAGACCGCCCGGTCGGCCGGAGTGACCCCCATGTCGATGCCCAGGTGGATGCCACCGTGCAACAGCGGCTTGACCGTCCGGCCGAAGGTCCGAAACGTCTCCTCGCGGTCCGCACCGTCCGCAACGATGCCGGCCTTCGCGCCGCCGATCGGCAGCCCGGCCAGGGTGAACTTGTGGGTCATGTCACGCGCCAGCCCCGCGACTTCCGCCTCGGTGACCCCCGGGGTCATCCGGGTACCGCCCATGGCCAGGCCGTCGTAGAGGGAGTCGACGACGACCCAGCCCTTGAGGGCGCCGCCGCTGCCGTTCAGATGGACCGTGAAGGCCGGGTCCTGCGTCTGGTCCAGATCACTCATTGCCAAGTCCTTCGCGTGGGGAAGAGATTGGAAAATCGGGTGCGCCGGTCACCGGTACAGCTCGGCGAAACCCCGCAGGATCTCCCGGCCGTCACTGCGGAACTCCACGTGCGCCTGGGCGCCGTGGATCCGGCCGTCGTCCGAGCGCAGGAACTCCACCGGAGCGTGCTCGGAGCGGCCGATGGAGCGGAAGCCCGCCGGAGCCTCCTGCAGATAGAGGGTGTGCCGGTGGAAGACCGTCACCGTCGGCTTCACATGGGTGAACAGCGGTTCCTCCGTGTCCACCTCCACGTCGTAACCGCCGACGCGCTGCGGGCCCTCGGCCAGCCGACCGCCCTGCGAGACCGCGATGATCTGCATGCCGCCGCAGATCCCGAACACCGGGACCTTCGACGTCATGACCAGATCGATCAGCGGCTTGTAGAACTCCGTGTCATACGCCCGTACCTTCGTGCCGCTCAGCACGACGGCCTGGTGACGGCCGTCCAGCCGGGCCGGCACCGAGGCGGCGTCGACCACGTCGGTGGCCGACCCCAACTCCTCGAACCGGCCGCGCAGCTGCTTCAGCGACAGCGTTCCGTTGTTGACCACTAGCACACGGGATTGAGCCACGTTCGGTGCTCCTCAGAATCGTGTGATGACGGTGCCGGTGCGGCCGGCCAGCAGATCGGTGACGGGCGCGCTGCCGATGACGACCCGCTCCACGCCCCGCTCCAGACCCTCGCCCGCGGCCCGTAGCTTCTTGCGCATGCCGCCGGTGGCGCCCTTGTCACGAAAGGCCGCGGCGGCCTCGGAACCGATCCGGGAGACCGGCTCGCCGTCGATCAGCAGATGCGCCACATCGGTGACCAGCACCAAGTCCCTCGCGCCGATCGAGCCGGCGACGGCCGCAGCCGCCCGGTCGGCATCGGTGTTGACCTCCTTGCCCGCCTCGTTGCGTGCCAACGGAGTGACCAGGTAGGCGTGCCCCGGCTGCAGGTTCTTCAGCGCGTGAGGATCGACCCCGGTGATCGGACCCACCAGGTTCTCCAACTCCACCAACTGCTTGCCCTGCCACCACCAGCGCTCGCCCTCACCGGCCTGCACGAGGCCGTCGCTGCCCAGCAGCCGCTCGGCGACGATCCCGCGCGACTCCAGCCGGCCCAGCACGTCCTCGGCCATCACGGCACTGACCGTCTTGATGTCCGCGATCACCTCGGGCGTGGTCCACCGGCTCTGGTTGCCGTACCGGTCGCGCAGGATCGCCGAAGGCTCGCTGTAGCGGGGGCTGAGCCGCTTCAGCGGCTTGGACCAGCCGTGCACCAGCACCAGCGGATGGCGTCGCCCCAGCTCCGCCAGGTCGTCCCACCACGGCTCGGCCAGATCGTCCAGACAACTGCCGCCCAACTTGACCACGACGGGGGCCGCGGCGATCTCCTCCGGCACACCCGGTGCCACGTTCTCGGCCCCGCTCACGCCGGCATCACCGGTTGCATCGTCAGCCCCTCCTCCTCGCGCAGCGCGAACCGCAGGTTCGCGGCCTGAACGGCCTGCCCCGCAGCCCCCTTGACCAGGTTGTCCAGGGCGGCGAGGGCAACGACGCGGCCACCCTCCTCGTCGTGCAACACCGTCACATCGCAGAAGTTGGAACCCAGCACCGCCTGCGGATCGGGCACCGGGATCAGCGTCTCGTCGTGCCGCCGCACCCGAACGAACTGCTTGCCCTTGTAGAAGCGGGTGTAGGCGCGCTGCAGCTCGCGCTGGTCGACCTGCTCGTCGGTGAACACGTAACTGCTCGTCATCAACCCGCGCACATGCGAAACGCCGTACGCCGACATCGACAGCGACCCGATCGAGCCCGGCTTGCCGCGCTCGAGGAAGTCGCTCACCTCACCGGCGTGCCGATGACCCGTCGGCGAGTACGGGGCGATCGCACCGTTGCGCAGCGGATGCAAGTCCGTGGTGCGCAGAGACAGACCACCACCGCTCGAACCGCTCTTGCCGTCCACCACCACGGTCTTCAACTCCAGCCCCAACCCCAACGTCAGCGGAGCCAAGGACAGCGTCATCGCCGTGGCGTAGCAGCCCGGCAGCGAGATCAGCGCGGCGTCCGAAAACTGCTCGCCGACCAACTCGGGCACCCCGTAGACGAACCGGTCCACGAGATCGGTCCGCCGCTTCACCTTCGGATACCAGCGGTCGTGAAGCTCGGGGGTACGGATCCGAAACGCGCCGCTGAGGTCGATGACCGCCGGTATCCGGTCGGCCAGCAGCGCGGCCAGCTCCGCGGAGACCGGCGCCGGCGTCGCCAGGAACAGCACGTCGACGAGGTCGGCGACCTCTTCGGTGACCGGCTGCACCGTCAGGCCCATGTCGAACCGCAGCCCCGGGTGCAGGTCGGCCGGTCGCCGCCCGATGTTCGAAGAGCCGCCCAGGAAGGTCAGCTCCATCCCGGGGTGCTGGGAGAGCAGTCTGATGAGGTCGCCGCCGGCCAGCCCGGAGGCGCCGACCACTCCTGCGCGGATCATGCGAGCAGCTCCTGAAGGTATCCGCCGATGACGGCGGGGACATCCGCCCCGGTCGTCTGGGCAACGGCCCGGAAACCGGGCGCGTGGTTGACCTCGTTGACGACGAAGCCCTCGGCCGTGCGGAACAGGTCGACCCCGTAGATCCCGGAGCCCAGGACGTCCAGCACACCGTTGACGATCTTCACCACGTCGGGGTCGCGGGCAAGGGCACGGCTGCTGTTGCCGAGCGCGGCATTGTTCCGCCAGTCGGTGCCTCCGCTGGCGAACTCCGCGACCCCGACCAGCTCGTCGCCCACCACCAGACAGCGCACCGAAGTGCCACCGGCCAGGAAGGGCTCGACCAGACAGGCCTGCTCGAAGGCGTGCCCGAGATCCTCGACGTAGTCGTACACCGACTGCGCGACATCGGCGTCGCGGATCAGGGTGACCCGCTTGCCCATGCCGCCGTACACCGGCTTCAGCACCAGCGGCAGCTCGAACTCCTCCAGCGCCATGGCGAAGTCGGACCGCGACAGCACCAGCCGGAACTCCGCCACCGGCACTCCTGCCGAACGCAGCATGGTCCGCAACACGGCCTTGTTCTCACAGGCGTTGATCGCCCGCGCGGAGTTGACCACCGGCAGCCCGGCCTCCTCGGCCAGGGTGGCGATCAGGCCGCCGCGGGAGTAACTGCGGCTGCGCAGCAGCAGCGCGTCATAGCCGTCCAGGCGTGAGGAGTCGGGACGGCCCAGACACAGCGACTCGTCGTTCACCCACTCGATCGCCAGGCCGAGCCCCGGCGCCGCCTGGATCAGTTGCCGTTCCTCCCAGGCGATGCGGTCCGCGACGATCGCGACAGACAGGGCCATCTCACTGACCCCAGTCGCGCAGCTGCACCTCGACCATCGACAGGCTCAGCTTGCCGTCTTCGATGCCCTCGACGCGGAGCGTGAGCATGCACTCCGGGCACGAGAACGTCTCGCCCTGGACGACCGGCGGCACGGTGAGGTCGGTCTCGCACTCGGGGCAGACGCCGATCATGGTGGCGGTGGACATCAGATGACTCTCCTCAATCACAGGTGACAGAACAGAAGGGAAGGGAAAGGGGGGTGGAAAGCCGTGCGGGTGGTGCGGGGCCGACCGATCAGACGGACTGGAAGTCCACCGCGGCCTTGCGGATCGCATCGCGGTCGAGCAACTGCCGGCCCGTCGCCTCCTGCCGGTCGACCAACCACGCCGTGAACGACTCCACGTCCACGGACACACCGCTGTCCATCAGCGCCCACCGCACCAGCGCGGACGTCAACCGGGTGCGCACCAGCAGCTCCCGGCTGTTGCCGACCAGCTCCGCCGGCAACGTCTCGTACGCCTCCGGATGGGTCAGCTGCCCCGGCAGTTCGTAGGCGAACGCGTGCGGTGACGTCGGGCCCGACTGGAACGCCTCACCCAGTCCGGCACCGCGCAGCGCAACCCGGGACAGCTCGGTCAGATGCGTCAGGTCGAACCGGGTGTCCCCGTGCACCACGCGCAGGGCCATCAACAACTCGGCCAGGGGCGCATTGCCGCCCCGCTCCCCGATGCCGCCGACCGTGGCCGAGATCCACTGCGCGCCCGCGCGCACCGCGGCCAGGGAATTGGCCACCGCCATTCCCAGCATGTTGTGCGAGTGGATCTCGATCTCGGAACCGTCGATCGAGGTCAGATCACCGATGACCTCCTCCATCTGCCAGGGCGACAGATAGGCAACGGTCTCCGCCAGCCGGAACCGGTCGGCCCCAGCTGCGAAACCCGAGGCCACATAGGGAACCAGACGCTCCTTGGGCGTACGGGCGCCGTCCTCACCACTGAAGGTGACGTGGAAGCCGCGTTCCTTGGCCTGGGCGATCGCCGAGCGGGCCAGCGCCTCCAGGAACTTGGCGCTGGGCGAGCCGAGCTTGAGCATGGCGTGCTGCTCAGAGGTGGGGATCGAGTACATGATGTGTCGCACGCCGAGCCGCTCCGCCTCGTCCAGGGCCGTGGCGACCTGCTGCCGGTCGCGGACCACCACGAGCGTCATGCTGCGCTCGGGGCCGATGGCCTCGTGCGTGGCGAGGATCAAGTCGGCGTCCTTGGAACCGGGGCCTGAGACCATGCCCACCTCGACCAGGTCGACACCGGTCTTCACCAACAGGTCGGCGATGACCGCCGCGTCCTGTGGGCCGAATTCCACGCCGGCCATGTGTGCGGAGTCTCGCAGGGTCGCGTCGGACAGCGACGGCAGACTTTGCGGAATGCCGACACCGAGGTCTTCGCTTTCCATTGCACTACCTCCGTATGAGGGTCCGGGATTGTGTTTCCGGGCCAGGGCTCTCCGCTGAACTCGAATCGAAAGCCGGGCGGTTTGGCGAGCCGGTGAACATCCTGTGAGAGACGGCATCACTGAGGCAACAGATCCCAAGTCAGAGTCTTGTCAAGGGATGTATCGCCATGTCATGACGCGTGATGCCCGCTGAAATCTCACGCCGTACTGTCAGGAAAACAAGAACCGTTCGGTTCACCGGATATGTTTTCGAAGTCCGTTTCGCACGCGGGGCGTCGCCACCGACGGCGACCCTCTTCGGAAAAGGGGAATAGGAATCCATGGTGTCTCCGCAAAACCCTGCCGACCTCGATGGCGTCTCGTCATCGGCTGATCGGGCCCGAGAACTGGCCGATCGGACCCGCGAACTCGTCGACCGCCTCGTCCGTCCCAGCACCGCCGACCGCGACCGCCGCCGCCACTGGGACAAGACCCTCTTCACGGCACTCTCCGCCCCCACCGGCCCCGCACTCGCCGGCCTCCTCGTCCCGGAGGCCCACGGCGGCACCGGACTGACCGCCACCCAGACCTGCGCCGTCCTCGACGCACTGGGCGAAGGCTCCCGCGACCCCGGACTCTCCCTCGCCGTCACGGTCCACGCCATCCTGGCGACGGTGCCCCTGCGCGCCTTCAGCACCCCCGCCCAGCGCGAGCGCTACCTGCCCCGCATGGCCACGGGAGAGTGGCTCGGCGCCCTGTCCCTGCGGCAGACACAGGGCACCGCATTCACCCCCACGATCACCGCCCGGCCCGCCACGGACGGGCCGGGCGGCTGGATCCTCGACGGCGAGGTCGACATGGTCGCCCTCGGCCCCCAAGCACACCACTTCCTCCTCATCGCCGAACACGAGGACGGATCGCGCACCGCCTTCGTCATCGACCGCGACACCCCTCGACTACGCGTCAACAGCACCGAATCCATCGCCATGCACACCTGCCCCTGGGGACACCTCGTCCTCGACGGCTGCTTCGTGCCCCCCGAAACCGTCCTCGGCACCGTCGGATCCGCGGCCACCGAGATCGAACCCCTCCTCGCCACCCTCGACTGGGTCTTCTCCGCCGCCTCCTGGCTCGGCATCATGCGCGCCCTCACCAGCGACGCCCTGGCCGCCGCCGTCACCCGCAAACTCTTCGGCGCCCCCCTCGCCCACGCCCAGTCAGCCCGCTTCGCGCTGGCCGACATCGCCACCCGCGGGGAACTGGCCGCCGGCCTGCTGCACCGCGCCGCCGCCCAGTTCGACGCGGGCGGCCGCCCCTCCCGACAGGACGCCGCCACCGCCCGCCTGTTCGTCGCCGCCTCGGCCCGCACCGTCACCGAGGGCGCAGCCCGCCTGGTCGGCCCCCTCGCGGCCACCGGCGACCAGTTCATCGAACGCGCCTACCGCGACGCCTTGTTCTTCGCCTCGACCGGCGGCGGCAACGACGTGCTGCGCCCCGTCATCGCGGCTTCCCTCCTCGGAATCGGCTGACATGAGGACCACCACAGACATGAACACGCACTCCGACGCCTTTCCCGGCATCGCCGCCCGCGCCGCCCAGACCGACGCCACCGGCTCCATCCCGCCCGAGAACTGGCAGGAACTCATCAACAGCGGCTACCTGCGGCTCTTCCACCCCGAGCACCTCGGAGGCACCGGCGCCGACGCCACCACCCAGGTCCTGGCCATGGAAGCCCTTGCCCGGGCCTGCTCCGGCACCTACTGGACCGCCACCGTCTCCGCCCTGCTGTGCGGCAAGCTCATCGCCACGTACGGCGACGAACGCCACCACCGACTGATCCGCCCGCTGCTCACCGGCGAGAGCCTCGCCGCCTTCGCGATCGTCGAGCCCGCCGCGGGAAGCGACGCAGGAACCTACCGCACCACCGTCCGCCCCGCCGGCGACGGCTACACCATCAACGGCGAGAAGTCCCGCATCACCAACGCCCCCAACGCCGACCTGGCCGTCACCCTCGCCCGCCGGGAGAAGCCCGCCGACGACGACGGCCCTGAGTGGTGCCTGGCCTTCGTCGACCTCAACCAGCCCGGCGTCCGCCGCTACGACATCCCCCACATGGGCCTGCGCGGCATGCCGTGGGGAGGCATCGTCTACACCGACGCCCACATCGACGAGGCCGACGTCATCCCCGTTCCCTTCACCGAACTCGCCGAAGGAATGACCTGGGGCTGGCTGCTGGTTTCCCTCTCCGCCGTCGCCACTGCCGAATCCGCCCTCACCGCCTCCATACGCCACGCTCAACAGCGCGTCTCCTTCGGCCGCCCGCTCGCTCACATGGAAGGCGTTCACGCTCAACTCGCCGACTCACGAGCCCAGATCGATGCCGCCCGCCTGCTCGCACACCGTGGCGCCGCCGAACGCATCGCCGGCAACTCCGCCCGCGACTTGATCGGCATGCTCAAGATCTACGCCACCGAAATGTCGGTCGAGGTCGCCGCCCGCGCGGTCCAGATACACGGTGCCACCGGCGTCACCCAGGGCCATGAGGTCGAACGTCACTACCGCGACGCCCAGATGAACGTCATCGGAGCGTTCGCCACCAACCGCCTGCGCGAACAGATCGCCGAAGGCCTCGGCCTCGGCCCCGCCGTCTACCGCCCCTTCGACTGGCTCACCTCCACGGGACTCACCCACGACCCGGTCAGCCTCGACGGCCTCGCGACCTGCGTCCCGACTGCTTGACCCCTCCCGGGGGGCGGGCCCCCGCCCCCCCCCCGCGCGCCCCCCCCCCCCCAAAAACCGCACCCCCCCCCCAGGGCAAAAAACGGGAAACCCACAACAAAACAACCCAACCCCCCAACCCCGGGCCC
>NZ_JBHYMK010000027.1:0-28229 GCF_042743065.1 Streptomyces sp. NPDC058872 | reverse complement strand
GGTCCCCCGCCGCGCCCCCCGCCCGGCGGCCCCGCCGGCGGCCCCCCCGGGGGGGGGCCCCCCCCCCCCCCCCCCCCGGCTCGACCCTCCCCCAGAAAGACCGGAAGCCGCCACCTTGGACAGAAGCGTGCAACCGATCATCACACCTCCCCTCCGGCCATCGCCGGGCACGGTGCGCGCCCGCCCCACGAGGAGGTGCCCCGCCCCGCACCGACGGTCTGAAGGCGCGGATCAGGAGCGGGCCGTCAGCCGGACGTCAACGCATCGAGCGCGCAGACACACCGGCCTGCCACGGGGAGGGAACGGGCGCGCCGCGCCTCGGAACCTGAGGGACCGGGCGCCTTCGTCATCCGCCGTTATCCGCGCAGAGCCACAGCGCTGTCCATCCGCGCTCACCCGCACGTGGCCTTCCACAACGGCAGTCCGCGCAGAAGACCGTCTGCCACAACACATGCGGGCCGAAGGGAAAGGCGATGCAGCAGCATCGGCGGATGTGCGAGCCTGCTGCCCGCAGACGCCGACCGAGAAGACCCCGATGACTCCTGATGACTCCCGATGACGCCCCCAAACGGCTCCGCCGCATCGCGCGCGAGCGGGCACTCGGTAGGCACGTCGGGTCCGACCGGCTCATCCTGGCAGGGCTTCACGCCCTCCTGACCGAGGTCGTGAGCCCTTCCCCCGCCATGCTGGCTCGCCTCCTTCGGAGCGAGGAACCCGAAGCGCCAGCGCTCTTTGACCAGGTGCTGGAGGAGCCGGCACTCCTCTTCCATCCGCCCGCCGACACCCGGGCCGCAAAATGGGCGATGGCCCACTGGATCGCCGGTCAGATGGCCGACGGAACCCTGGATCCCGCCACCGGCACCCACCTCATCCGGGCAGACGTCGCCTACGACCTCGGCCACCCCGAAGAGCTGCAGCCCCCCGTCGCCTGTCATCTCCACCTGGACGCTTGGCAAGAGAACGGAGGAGTTTCTGTCGAGGAGCTCACCAAGGAAGCGGCCGAAGCGGCGAAGCAGTTCCTTCACAGCAGACCAGCAGAAACGAGGAGTTGACCATCCGGTTCTTGCCCGCTGCCGATCGGACGCCTCCTACGATTCCGTGCCCGTTGGAGCCCGAGCTGCTGGCACGGACCACCGCGCGGCCGGGCACGGGGGCCAGGGCCGGGCTCCGTGTCACCAGGGACGGTAGGCCGCGAAGGGACGCACTCCCTCGCCCGACTGCACGGCGATGACCAGGTCGTCGTGGACGATCAGATCGGCGATGGGCTTGTCCCGGTCGACGTCCTCCGAGTAGCTGCGCCGGTCCTCCCTGTCTCCGGTGGCGGCGTCGAGAACATACAGCCCTTCCTTCCTCGACTGCTTGAAGCCACGGTCGACCAGCACCGTCACCCGGTCGCCGACGGACCGCAGCGCGAGCCCCTTGTCCCGACTGTTCAGGGGCGTGCGCCACAACTCGCGGCCGTCCGACAGGTCGAAGGCGACGACCTGGTCGCACTGCCACTGCCGGCACCGGGTGCTGGTCACGGCAAGGAGCCGTCCTCCCTCCCCGTCCACGGTCACGCGGGCCGGCTCGTACACGTCGATCTTCCCGGCACCGCCGTCGAACTCGACGCGCCCCTGGGGACGACCGTCCGGACCGAACGCGAGGTAGGCCCGCAGCCCGCTCGTCTCCGCCGCCACGACCCGTACGACCGGCGGATCGGCGGACAGAAACGTCACGTCGGCCTCCAGGCCGACCGAACGCCGGTCCAAGGGAACGATCCACCGCTCCTTCCCGTCGGCCGGGTCGAAGGCGGCGAGCCTGAGTTCCGTGCGCTCGCAGACGAGGACCGCAACGACCTGCCGCGCGGCGGCGGCGACCCGGTGCGGGACACACCCCTCGGCAACCGCGGCCTTCCAACGCGGGATGCCGGTACGCAGGTCGAAGGCGCGCAGGGCCTGGTCGCCGCGCAGGACACCGCGAGGCTCGGACGACTCGTACCGCCAGCCGTCGTCGATGTCACGCACAACGGCGAGACCGCCGCCGGTGGCGACGAGGTCGAGCTCGGCGACCAGCTCACCGGTCCCGGGCGCGCGGCGGGTGTGCCACAGTTCCTGGCCGCTGGTGAGGTCGAGGGCAGTGACGGTGGCGCACCCGCCGTCTTGCTCGACCTCGCCCTGGGCGTCCGCCCTGCGCCTCTCGCCGTGGGCGAGCAGGGCGACGGAGCCGTCGGCCGCCTTGCTGACGGCACAGACCTCGTCCCGGCCGGGCACGACGTACTCCCAGCGCCGCTGCCCCGATCCGGCGTCGAAGGCGGTGACGGCGTCGTACCTGCTGCGGACGACGGTGTCGCCGACGAGCCAGTCGCCGTTGCCGTACGCGGCAGCACTGCGGTCGACCGGGGCCTGCCAGGCGAGCTCCATGGAGTCGCCGGGCAGCAGACCCGCGTCGGAGAGGATGCCGCCGACGATGGTGCCGGCAACGCCCAGAACCACCAGCGCGCCCGCCAAGGCCGCCCCCCACTTCCGCCGGCGGCGCCCGGGAACCGCGTCCGCCACGGCCTCCCCCTCAGCGCCCGCATCCGTACTCGCGCCCGCACCCGTCGGCATGTGGCCCCCACCCCTCGCTGCCCCTTCGAAAGCGCCCAGCGTACGTGATCGGTGATCACCTGAACCTTCGGGAGCACCAGACCTCATGCCCAGTCGAACTACCTCAGACGAGGCACGACCACCGAACCTTCGCGGGCCGGCCACTCGGACAAGCCCGTGGAGCACTCCACCCGCCCGGGGCGTTTCACACGGTGCGCCGCTCCGGCTTCGGCCAGACCTGACGGCAGAGATCTCCCCGTCACTTCGCCGCAACTTCGGTGACCGCCAAGGGGGACCATCGAAGCGCGGAGCGCCGCCACAAGCGCCTTCGACCTGTCGACACCACCGGCGCGATGCACGAACGGGCGCCCCGACCGACAAGGGACCTGAACGGAGTTCCGTGACTGCCCAGGGCAGCGGATGTGCACAGGAACGTTGTGGCGGGGCGCCTCTCGGCTCGGGGGAGTGGCCTCAGGCCGTCGCGGTCGAACGCGGAGGCCGGCCCGGTCCGGACCAGGCCCCGCGCGTGCGCGGTGCCGACGCGTTCGCCTTCCGCAAGGACCGCACCCACCGGAACCCTCCTCGCCGACGTGGAAACCGGCAGGGGCGTCGAGCGATACGGCTGACCGCGCACCAGCGGAGACCTTCACGCTTCGTGAAGCGGACGAGACAGGCCGTCGAGAGCAGTTCCGCTCAATGGCATGGGCTTGTCCGTTCCGGTAGGCGGCCGGTCACGATGCCGGCGGGTCCGCCGGCTTGGCCCGCTGCGGGTGGAACGTCTCGTGCCGGACCAGCATCGCCACGCACTCGGCGATCTTCCGGCTGCGCGTCTCGGCCCGCTTGACGGCATTGACCCGGTTGATGAGGGCGAAGCGGTTGGTCTTGGTGAGCACCTCGAACATCGCCTGCGCCGCTGGATCGGCGGCGATCGCGGCTCGCAGGTCGGCCGGCACCTCCGCTTCCGATGCCGGTGCATAGGCGGCCGCCCACCGCCCGTCGGCCTTCGCGGCGTCCACCGCGGCGCGGCCGGCGGGCAACATCAGGCCCGCTGCCTCCAACCGGGCCACGTTGGCGACGTTGCGCTGGGACCAGACGCTGCGAGGTCGGCGCGGGGTGAACCGTCTCCAGGAACTGCCCTCGTCGCGCTTGCGGGCCTGCCCGTCGATCCAGCCGAAGCACAGTGCCTCGTCAACCGCCTGCTGCCAGGTCAGCGTGGTGACGGAGCCGCCCTTCCTGGTCAGGACGAGCCACACGCCAGGAGAGGTGGTGTGGTTGTCCAGCAGCCACGCGCGCAGCGCCGCGCCATCGGCGACGATCAACTCATCCAGCTCGGTTCCGGTCACCACCGCAGATTAGTGCCGCAACCCGGTGGTGCGACCTGTCGGGGTGACGCGTCGAGCCCGCGGCGTCGGTGTCGGTCTGGCTCGCCCCCAGCGAAGCCACCCTGGAGAACGGCTGCCTGCCGTACGAGCTGGAGGCCGAGCGTGGACGGTTACGCGGCCGCGCGGCCCAAGCCGTGTGGCTGGTGTTGATGAGCCGGTCCAGGTCCGGGCGGTACTGCATCCGTTTGAGCCCGCGTTTGACGGCCCGGGTGATCTGGCCGAGGTCGGCTGAGGCGAGGTTGCCGATGTCGCGCTTGGCCAGCGACCAGATGCCTTCGTGCAGGTTCAGGTCCGGCGTGAAGTTTCCCCGTGATCTTGGACACTCGTTCGTTATGTCGCGAGGGCGTGTTGATGCCGCTGTCTGGTCTCGGCCGGTGTGAGGTAGCCGAAGATCTTGTGTTTGCGCAGACGGCGGCGGTTGTAGAAGGTCTCGATGAAGTGGAAGACCTCGGTGCGGGCGGTGGTCCGGTCGGGTCAGATGCGGGTGCCGATCTCTTCCTTGAGCAGGGCCCAGAAGCTCTCCGCGGCGGCGTTGTCGAAACACGATCCGGTGCGTCCGCAGCTCTGCCGAAAGCCCAACCCACTTATTCGATCGCGGAATTGGGTCGATGTGTACTCGCTGCCGCGATCGCTGTGGATCACGCATCCAGGCTCCAGGCCACCTCGGCCGTAGGCCATGTCGAGGGCGTCGACGACGAGGTCGGCGCGATGGTGGTCGGCCATGGCGTAACCGACGATCTCGCGGGTGGCCGGGTCGAGCCAGCAGGCGAGGTAGAGCCAGCCCTCGGCCGTCGGGAGGTAGGTGATGTCGCCGACCAGCCGGGTGCCGGGACGTGCGGCGTGGAAGTCGCGGCCGAACAGGTCCGGGGCAGGCTTCGCCTTCATGTCGGGCCGGGGCAGCGAGCGGTGCTTGCGGCGGGTGACGCCGCGGATGTCGCGTTCGCGCATGACGCGGGCGATGCGCTTGCGGTTCACTCGGTGCCCCAGACGCCGCAGCCCGGCATGGATCCGCGGGACGCTGTAGGTCTTGCGGGAGGCGATGTGGAGCACGGTGATCTCGTGGGCGGGCGCGTCGTCGCCTGCCTGCCGGGCCCGGCAGGCAGCCTTGCCCTCGCGCCAGGCGTAGGAGGAGGAGCGGGTCACGTGCAGCACCCGGCACAGCAGCACGATCAGGTAGTTCGCCTTCTCCGCGTGGATCAACCGGTACAGCTCGCTCACCGGTCGCTCTCCTTCACGAAAAAGGCTGTCGCTTTTTCAGAATCTCGATCGTCTGCTGCTGTTCGCGGACCTCCTTGCGCAGTCGCTTGAGCTCCTCGCGCTCGGCGCTGGTCAGCTCACTGGACTCGCCCTCGCCCCGGTCCGTCTTGGCCTGGCGATACCAGCCGCGCAGGGACTCCGAGCTGATACCGAGTTCCCGGGCAACCGCGGTGACCGTCCTGTCTGAGAAATCCACGAGCGCGATCGCGTCCCGCTTGAACTCCTCGGTGTACCGCTTCGTGTACTTGCTTCCCACCTGGTGCTACTCCCTCTGGAACCTCAGGATCCCAGTCTGCAGGTGTCCGCGATCAAGGGGAACCTTCACCGCACTGGGTGGCCCCGTGTCCAGGCATCGAACGCGGCGGACCTGGGGTGGCATGAGCTCGGGAAGCTTGCCTCAAGGGCCGCGGTGGGTGGCGCCACGAGCCGAGAGTGTGGGGGCCGCTGCCGAGCCCCTGGCACGCCTGGCGCCCGTGCGCGTCAGGTCCGTTGAGGCACCGCCGATGTGAGGAGTTGGGGCGATGCCCGTAGCCCGCTACGGTATGTGCTGAATCAGATATCTGATTCAGCATATAAGGAGGGGGAGGGTGTGCTTCTGACGACCGGGCAGGCTGTCGTGGGTCATCTTTTGTGCGCAGTGTGCGTGTTCTGAGCTGGGGGTTTCTCAGTTGTAGTGGGCCGTTGTTGGTGCTGCTGAGCGTGGCTTGCTGAGGTCTTGCAGGTTCTTGGCCTGGGGTTGTGCAGGTTGTTTGGGTGGCGTGCAGATGGGGTGGGCCGCTACTCGAAACGCGGACGGGGTGTTCTTCGGGCGCGGGGTCATGCCGTGGTGCCGGAGTCTGAGGGTGGAGTCTGGCCGGTGGCGGGGCGGTGCTCGCGGAGTGCTTGCAGGATGTTGGCGTGGTGTTCGTCGGCGGAGTTGTTGCTGGTCTGGGTCTGGAGGAGGGGGTGCAGGCGTGTGTAGAGGTCGTCGAGCCCGAACATTGCGTCGAGGCCGGCCAGGACGCTTTCGTCGATCAGGCGGTGCGGGCGTGATGCGGGGTGGAGGAGTTTACCCAGGAGGGGGAGCGGTTCCCATCTGTTGTCGAGGCGTTGGCGGAGCCAGGGGCGCAGGCTGTCGGGGTGGGTGTGGCGCCACATCCAGATCAGGTCGGTGTCGGACTCGGTAAGTTCCTCAGCAGGTCTGCCCGTCGTGGGCGCGAGATGCTGGGCGATCTGCTCGGTTACGGCGTCGCGGGCCTGAAGAGACCAGTCTTCGGCGGTCTGTACTTCCGCGGAGTCGTTGTTGTCCGGGTTGGTGACGCGGTGCAGGGTCCGGACGGCCAGGACCGCTCCGTCGGGGGTGGCGGCCATGGCGGCCAGGACCGGGGCCCTTTGTTCTGGTGGGAGGTCGGTGAGGAGGTCCCGGGCCAGGAACTGCAGGCTCATGCCGCTGTTGACCAGCCCCATCATTTCCGGTTCGGCGGTCAGCTGCCCGTAACTGTCTGCCATGGCCCTAAGCAACGCAGCAGCAGGGAGGCGAATGCCGGCGCTGCGGCGCTGCTCGATTCGGCGCGTGATGCGGTGGGTGTCGTCACGGAGGCGTAGCAGCAGTTCGGCTGCTTCCTCTCCAGGTGCGTCGGCGGTCAGCTGGGCCAGGGCCTGGTCGAAGATGGCTTCGGGAAGGTCGTCGTCGGGGACGCCGAAGACCATGTACCGGTCGAAGTAGTCGGCGCTGCCGATCCCGCGGCGCTGGGCGGCGGCTTTCGCGTCGCTACCGTTGCCGAGGTCCTTTTGGACGGTAGGGAACATCAGGGCCAGCAGGTTGAGTACACCTTCGACGCGCTCTTCCACCACGCCGGCTTCGCGCAGGCGGCTGCGCCAGCGTTCGGCTCGCTCGCCGGGCTGCTGTGCGCTGTGCCTATGGGCCGGGTCGATGCTGGTGCCGGTCAGTACGGCGCGGTGCCGCTTCAGGAGCCGGTAGACGCCTGGCTCGTTGGTGCGCAGGAAGGTGACGATGAGGAAGTCGACCAGGTCCACATTTCCGGCGAGGGAACCGAGGGTGGCGTCGGCTTGCCCGAAGTAGCGTTTGACGGCCCGAGGCGTCTGCAGACTGTCCTGCAGGTGCCGGAAGTAGGCATCGGAGAAGCGTCGCTCCTCGCCCGGTGTCATGGACAGGCCATGGGAATCCAGAAGGGCGTTGAGTGCGCGGATGCTCATGGCGGCCGCGTCGCGCTCGCGGAACGAGGGAAGGTCGAGCCGTACCTGGATGATCTTTTCGAGGAACTCACGGGCCCTGGCCTCGCTGTTTCCCACGAGGTCACTGCGCTGCAGGACGTCCAGGAGCGTCTGCTCGTCAAAACTGATCAGGTAGTAGACGTTCGGCAGATGGCCCACCAGACGCACCAGCTTGAAGACCAGGAGCAGTTCGTCGGGGGTGAGGCGGTCCAGGTCGTCCATGACGACCAGGACGGGCTGGCCTGCCTGCCGTAGTGCATCCTCGGCCTTGCGCTTGGCGGCCGACGCGCTGGTGTCTCCACTGATGCGGTCGCTGAAGGCCTTGACCAGGCCCTCGGAGTCCAGACCTGCTAGCGCGGTGAGCTTGCCCAGGGGGCTGATGGCCTGCCCGAAGCCACCGATCCTCTGGCGGACTTCCGACCAGCGTTCTTCCTTGGGTAGAGCGGCTCGGATCTCGCTGAACAGTGCTGCGGTCAGCGATTCCAGATCGGAGTACAGCCATGGATTGAGCTCGGCAACCAGCCAAGTCCCGAGACCGTTCTGGCCCTGTAGGAGACGTATCACTTTGCCCAGGACCGACGATTTGCCGGAGCCCCAGGGACCGATCAGAGCTAGCACGCCGGTGTCGGTCTGGGTGCGGACGCGCCCCAGCAGTTCCACGGCGTGCCGTGCGTACTGTTCACGCCCCAGCAGGTCGGGCGCCTCGTCGTCGAGGAAGGGCTCGTCATTGAAGAAACGCGCGTCACTCACCCGTATATCGTGCCTGACCCCGGCGCCGCCCCGCCGCAGGTCGGGGGATGTGATCAGGTAGCCGGGTGGATACCGATGGTGGTGAGGCCGGTGAGGTCAGGTCTATCGGCTGTGTCTGTGTGCTTACTCGTCGCTGGTGCTGCCGGTCTGCGGATCGAGGTCGATTTCTTGCAGGGCCAGGATGAGGTGGCTCTCGACGTCTGTGGTGGCCTCAAGCACTGCCTGCAGTTCCTGCCCGCCGTGGTCGAGGTAGGTGTCGATCGAGGCTTTGACGGGAGGCGCGGGGGGAAGCACGGCGGCGTACAAGGCGGCTGTCAGCCTGCCGTTGATATCCGTGGTCGCCTCCAACGCGTTGGTCAGGCGCTGCATGGCGGAGGCCAGCACGCCGTCTACTGGCTGGGCGGCACTGCGCCTGGGCGAGTTGCTCACAGCGCACCTCCTTCGTCCTGTTCCTGGAGCATGCGCTCAAGACTGTGACGCGCCCGGCGCAGGTTCTGGCGGACGTTGGCACTGGGCACTCCCAGAGCCTCGGCGGTCTGTGCTGGTGAGCTGTACCGAGTTTCGTAGAGTCCGGTGATCTTGTTTCAGGCGGACTGCGGGGTCTGCTCCTGGTTCCGCCAGAAGGCTTCCTCGTACTCGGCGGGCGGTACGTAGTCGAGCGCGGAGTGGAGGCGTTCTTCGTTGTACCGGGTGATCCACTGGAAGATGGCCCGCTCGACCTGGTCGACGTCCTTCCAGAGGCCCTGCATCTCGATCAGTTCGGCCTTGAAGGTGCCGTTCAGCGCCTCGGCCATCGCGTTGTCGTACGAGTCTGCGACCGAGCCGACGGAGGCGGAGGCGCCGATGTCGGCGAGCCGGTCGGTATACCGAATTGACACGCATTGCGACCCGCGGTCGCTGTGGTGTATCAGTCCGGAGTCCTTCTTGATCCTCCGTCTCCACAACGCCATCTCCAGGGCGTCCAGCGGGAGTTCGGTCCGCATGTGGTTCGCGACCTGCCAGCCGACGATCATCCGCGAGTACACGTCCAGGACGAACGCCACATACGCCCACCCCGACCAGGTGCGGACATACGTCATGTCCGCCACCCACAGCTGATCAGGCCGCGAGGCGGTGAAATCGCGGTCGACCAGGTCCGGCGGACGCGGCGCCGACGGTTCCGGAACCGTGGTCCGGCGCCGTCGGCCACGGATGACGCCCTCCAGACCCAGCTCGGCCATCAGCCGCTCGACGGTGCAGCGGGCCACCTCGTGCCCCTTGCGCCCCAGGGCCCGCGTGATCCGGCGGGCACCATAGGTGCCGCCCGACTCGGCATGAATCTCTTCGATCAGCGGCATCAGCTGCTCGTCCCGGAGCCGGCGGGCCGACTTCGGCCGCTTCTTGCGGGCGAAGTACGTCGACGGCGACAGCTTAAGAACCCGGCAGACGGGATCGACCCCGAGACCTCTGTCACGCAGGTGGTCGATCACCTGCTCGGCCTCGTCCGGGGACGGTCGATCTCCTGGGCAAAAAACACCGAGGCGGCTTTCAGGATCTCGTTCGCCCGCCTCAACTCCGCGACTTCCCTGCGGAGTTGCTTCAACTCGTCGAGCTCGGCGGTGGTCAGCCGGTCGTCGCGCTCGCCGCGGTCGGCCTCGGCCTGGCGGACCCAGCCGCGCAGGGCCTCCTTGTGGATGCCCAGATCCTTCGCCACGTGGGCGATCGGGCGGCCGGTGGTGCGGACCTCACGGATCGCGCGCTCGCGGAGCTCGTCCGGGTATTTACGGGGTGCTGCCATGGTGCTGGCGGTTCTCCTTCGCCAGGACGGTAACCCTGGCATCAGGGACTCCACAAATCTCAGTACAGCTCAGACCTGCGTGTGGACTCCTGGTTTGAGCCCTTCGACAACGGTGTGGCCCGCAATCCGCAACGAGGCTTTCGCCGATAGCAGACCCGCAGTTTTCTCCGGCCTCCAGCCCGTTTCCAGCCCCGCGCAGCCGGCCGCACCGGCCCTGTCGCGGTGGCATGCCGCCACCGGTGGCCGCGCGCATGCATCGCGGGAGTGTCATGAATCAGGTGTGATCTTCCCCGAAGGAGTCACCTGATGAGTACGACGATGGATCACCGGATCGAGACCTTGGGCAGCGTGTCGCTTGCCGTGCCCGACGGCGGCGTTCAGGGTGCCGACGTGAAGTCGATGCCGGTGTCTGAGAACGGTCTGTCCAGCGAGCTGCTGGAGGAGCTGGCCGCGCTGGCGGCCGAGAAGGTCCGCGGCGAGGGTGGACTGCGGCTGATGGGCGAGGGCGGGCTGCTGCCCGAGCTGGCCCAGCACCTAATGCAGGCTGCGCTGGAGGCCGAGATGGACGAGCACCTGGCCGCCGGGGCCGGCCGGGCCGGCGGGCGCGGATCCCGCTCGGGCGGCAACATGCGCAACGGCTACCGGGCCAAGAAGGTGATGACCGAGGTCGGCGCCGTGACGGTGCAGGTCCCCCGGGACCGGCTGGGGACCTTCCGGCCCCGGATCCTGCCCGCGTATGCCCGCCGCACGGGCGCGCTGGACGATCTGGTGCTCTCGCTGACCGCGAAGGGTCTGACCTCCGGTGAGATCGTCTCCCACCTCGCCCAGACGTACGGGATGACGACCACGAAGGAGACCATCTCCACGATCACCGACAAGGCTCTGGAATCGATGGCGGAATGGCGCACCCGCCCGCTCGATGCGGTCTACCCGGTCGTCTTCATCGACGCCGTGCACGTCAAGATCAGGGACGGTCACGTCGCCAACCGGCCCATCTACGTGGCTATCGCGGTCACCGCCGACGGCTACCGCGAGATCCTCGGCCTGTGGGCCGGCGACGGCGGCGAGGGCGCCAAGTACTGGACCACCGTCCTGACCGAGATCAAGAACAGAGGCGTGCGCGATGTGCTGATGCTGGTCTGCGACGGGCTGAGCGCACTGCCTGACGCGGTGAACACCGTCTGGCCCCGCACGGTGGTGCAGACCTGCGTCGTCCACCTCATCCGCGCCAGCCTGCGCTATGCCTCCCGCCGCGACTGGGCCGAGGTCGCCCGAGACCTGAAGCCCGTCTACACCGCCGTCAACGAAGAAGAAGCGCGGGCACGGCTCGCCGAGTTCGACGCCACGTGGGGCAAGCGCTACCCCTCGATCGCCGGTACCTGGGAACGGGCCTGGAGCGAGTTCGTGCCCTTCCTCGGCCTGCCCGACGCAATCCGGCAGGTCGTCTACACCACCAACGCAATCGAGTCCCTCAACGCCCGCTACCGGCGCGCCGCCCAGGCCTGTGGGCACTTCCCCAATGAGCAGGCCGCCCTCAAGCGCCTCTACCTGGCCACCCTCGCCCTCGACCCCACCGGCCGCGGCCGCCAGCGCTGGAACAACCGCTGGAAGTCCGCTCTCAACGAGTTCGACGTCCTCTTCGACGGCCGCCTCACCGCCGGACGAGTGTAGGCCGAACAGCCCACCGATCAACTCGTAGGCCAAACAGACGAATCACACCTAATTCCTGATAGACCCTGCATCGCTTCCGTGGGTCATCCGCTGGCGTCGTCGCTGTCCCAGTCGATGGTGCGCCGGTATTCGGGGTGGTTTTTGTCCATCTGGATGGCGGCGTGGATGGGCAGGGGGTGGCGGGTGCGGTGTTCCCAGGCCAGGGCGTGGTTGCACAGCCTCGCGGTGGTCAGGGCGTAGGGGAGGGCTTTCGTGTTGTCGGGGTGGTGGATGACGGCGATCTCGGTGGCGGTGAGGTTGAACCAGGTCTCGGCCTGCTGCTCCTTGTCGTCGCACGCCCAGCGCCCCTGTGTGCGGCCTGACTTGGCCGAGGGGGTTTTGCCGTCCATCTGGTGGGGGCGGCGGCTCATGAGGAACGTGGTGGCGGTGGCGTCGAGTTGGAACAGTGCGTTGCTGGTCTTGTCGCCGTCGCTGACGTTGCCGTCCTCGTCGATCTCGTGGAAGAGCGCGGGCAGCGGGATGCTCGGGTCGGCGCTGGAGGTGGTGCGGATGACCGCTTGCGGCCGGTGCTCGGGAGCGAGGGTGGCGCCGGGCAGTGCCGGCCTGCCGTTGGCCAGACCGTCGTTGTCGGGGAGCAGGTCGGCGTTCTTGTTCGCCAGCAGCGGCCAGACGGGCCGGGTGGAGTCTCCTGAGACGTAGAGGACGTAGCCGCACTCGAGGTGCCGGCTCAGCTCGTACAGGGCGTGGTCGATGCGGCGGGGCAGGGTGTCGTCGCCGCGGCTGCCCTCGGGGATGGGGTGGCTGCGCGACAGCGTCTGGGCGCGGGCGTAGTTGAACCAGCCGCCGCTGCCGCCTCGATGGGCGGGCAGGTAGGCCAGCGCCTTCCAGTGCCCGCCGACCGGCACGAACGCGGTGAGGATCCACATGAGCTTGGGTTCCTCGGTGCGGTTGACGTGCCTGTCGCCGAGCTGGGCGCGCATGTGCAGGCCGAGGTGGGCGACGCGGTCCTTGAGGCCGCCTCCGGTGGAGATCGTGCGGGTCAGGCGGGGGTGGACCAGGCCGGCGGAGCGCAGCATGTCGCCGATGGCGTGGTGGCCGGGGAAGTCCGCGGCCAGTTCCATGCCGAGGGCCTCCAGCGGGGATGCGGCCTCGCGCTCCTTCTTCTTCGAGCGCCGCTTTCTGGTTTCGGGGGTGAGGAACTGGGCGAGTACGCCGTGACGGGCCAGATGCCGGGAGACCTCCGGCTTGGCATCCAGTACGTAGGGGTCGACGGCGCCTTCCTCCTCGCGGCGCGCGGCGCGTCGCCGGCGGCCCCACTCCTTGGCGTCGTACTCGGTCTCGACCAGGGCCACGACCCCGGTGTCCTCGGCTGCGAGACCGGGCAGGGCGTCGGTGAGCTCACCGCGACGGTCATGGTGCTCGCTGTGGCACAGCAGCTGAGGGGCCCGGTGCAGCAGCACCTCGGTGTGGCAGCTGAGTTGAACGACCTCGTCGTCAGGCATGCCGTCTGCGAGGTCGGGCCGACCGAAGTGGTAGGCCAGCAGACGCTGCATGCGGGTGCGCATCTCCTGGTGCTGGTACAGGGCCAGGACGCGCAGCTTCGAGCAGCCCGCGGCGGCCATGATGTCCTTGAGATCGGTGTCGTCGAGCAGCGTGGCGTCCCTGCCGTACTCGGTCTTGCGGGGAGCCACCGAGAGGACCTTGGCGACCTGGGTGCCGCTGACGAGGTCCTGGCCGGTGACGGCGGACAAGTGCTCGGCGAGGGCGGTGACGGTGTGCAGGCCGACGCCCTTACCGAGAGGGAACGATTTCGAGAAGGGGATGAGCGCACGGAAGTCGCCGGGTTCGCCGGACAGATCCATGGCGCTGACGGGCAGGAACTCGGTGTCCTTGGGGCCGCGGGGGAATACCGGCTCGTCCATCAGCCGCACCCACGCGTCGAGAGCCAGACGGCTGGTGTGCTCGAGATGGGTGTACTTGCCTTTGCCGCCCAGGTTCAGGCAGAGCAGCGGGCGGCTGGGGGAACGAGGCGCCCACCACGCGGTGCGAGCGCTGTTGATCTGATTGCTCAGCCGGGAAACCCGAGGCGTCATGACCACCAGCGGTACAGGAAGCGAGTGCAGCGACTTCATCGCTACCTCCACCCGCAGCGCGGCGTAGTGCCGCCGGATCTTCCACTCCTCCGGCTCCTGGGCCTCCTCGGCATCCCTCTCGAGGCTGTCGTTCTTCTTGTCCTTGGCGGGGCGGGCGTTGAGCCAGTTGTTCGACCACAGGTGCTCGGCGTCCCAGACCATGACGTTGTTCTCGGTGTCCGGGCGCAGCGCGATGATGCGGCCGTCGACCGCCAGGCCGGTCCCGGCCACCACCGAGGCAAGGTTCCAGCCGGCCGCGTCCCACACCCAGCCGTCCGCGTCCACGGCGTGCGGGCCGAGGCGTACGTGGTCCCACACCGCCACCTCTTCGGGCTCCACCGAGGCGAACAGATCGGCGAGGTCACTGTTGTACGCCAGAGAGATCTCGTCTGCCGGTGTCTGCAGCAGGGCTTGCTCCCACAAGGCCACCGCGGCCCGCAGATGCGCCGGTGACAGCCTCTGGGACAGGGCGAGGAACTGGGGCGGCTTGCTCTTGCTGGTCGGGTTGAGCGTTGCGCTGGTGGCACCGCTGGCGCGCAGCACCATCAGCAGTCCGGCATAGGGCAGGTTGGCCTGCGACCCGGTCTTGCCGCGGTAGACGGCACGCAGCCTCTTCCACTCATGCTCGATCTTGTCCGGGAAGCGGTACAGCCACACGGTGCCCATCAGCGAGCTGGTCAACGGCGCGGCCAGCATGGACATGCGGGTGTCATTCGACGGCATTACTGGGGTCCTTGAGCATCCGGGGTCGGGGCGGGGATGAGAGTGACGGGGTTGGGCAGCAGGTCCTCGCTGTGGGCGAGGTCGAGCCAGGCGGTGAGGGTGGAGCCGTAGACGCGGCGCAGGATGTCCTGCTCGTCCTCATCGAGCTGGCCGTAGTAGGAGCGCAGTAGCCGGGGGAAGTCGCAGCCCAACTGCTGGTTGAAGAAGGCGTGGTCGACCAGGTAGAGCTCGACGGGGGTGCCGCCGCGGCGTGCGCGCCCGGCCAGCTGGATGAGTTCGACGAGGATGCCCGCCAGGATCTCGGTCTTGAGGAACTTCGGCATGCGGGAGAACCGCGGGTCGGTGCGCAGCAGCAGCTCCCGCTGGCGGACGGCGGCGGTGCGCTGGGAGGCGAGCATGCCGGCGGGGTCGGCGCTGACGGTGCCGGAGGCGATGCCGCAGGCGTTGATGCTCGCGTACATGACGGCCGGCTCGTGCAGGTGCGTGAGGGGGCGCACGCCCACCCACACGGAGGCGAGCGCTGAGCGGTCGGTGTGGGGGATGAGGATGTTCAGGCCGCGGGAGACCACCGACAGCGGTGCGCAGATCACCTTCACCCGTGGGTGGGTGGCGGGCAGGTCCTCGAGTTCGTCGATGGTCACCCGCACCACGCCCTCGGGCAGATTCACGGCCTTCCCGGAGGGGGTCTGGTTGCTGCTGACGAGGACGGCGACCCATTCGGGGCGGCCGCACGCGGCCGCGATCCCGGCGGCCATCACCGCCGCGTGGAAGTAGGAGTTCCCGGCCAGCAGGGCCAGCTCCCGCGGCGGGTCGTTGCGGGCGATCTTCTCCAGGTGTGACGACATCTGGGTGTGCCACAGCCGTTCGGCCAGCTTGCGCAGCTCGGAGGGTTTGCGTTTTTCCTCCACGCCGCCGATCGAGATGGGCTGCCAGCCGAGATCGGTGGACGACACGCTCCCGGCGTGGGCGGTGACCGCGCCGGGAGCGGCGTCGGTCATCACGTAGGCGGGCAGGGTGTGCACGTGCTGCAGGGCGGCCTTGGGGAAGAACGCGGTGGCGGACAGGCCCAGGACGCTGCGCCGTACTCCGGCGGTGGCCAGCGCGACGGTGTCGCCGAGGCGGACGGTGGAGGTGTGCGGGTCGCCGCCCAGGGACTGCAGCGAGAGGCGGCCGGTGCCGCTGGCGTTCTTGTCGAGCTTGAATCCGTACAGGTTCTGTCCGAGCGGCCCGTAGGGGATCGGCTCGTCGCGAGGGAGCAGCCCCATGGTGGAGACCAGGTCGGTGGCCGCGTTCAGCTGCCCGAGCAGCGGCAGGATCGACCACTTCAGTGTGTGGAGCTCGTTGTGGAGCGCACCGAGCCAAGCCCGCACGAGGAGATCGTTGACCACAGCGGCGCGTTTGGAGGCGGGCACGTTGAACGGCGCGTCGGCCAGGATGCGGGCGATGGAGTCCTTGAAGACCGCGAGCTTTCTGCTGCGGCGGGTGCCTTTGACCTTGCCGGCCAGGGCCTGGCGGATCTGATCGGCGAGCGGCTGCCAGCCCGCCAGCAGCTCGGCACCGGACCGCTCGCCCGGGAAGAGGGCCAGGTAGGCCTGGTGCACCGCTTCGGTGATCTCAGCGTCCACAGAGGCGCCGGTCAGGACACGGCACAGCTCGGCATCCTTCTTGCCCACCATGTACCAGCCGGAGCCCGGGCGATTGTGGCGCTCTTGCTCGGAGTCCAGGTAGAGGTGCCCGGTAAGGACGTTGTCCAGGAAGGTTTCGCTGAGCCGGCGCGCCTCCATCAACGGGCCGGTCACCAGCAGGTTCTCCAGCGCCGACAGGCCGCCTCGGTGCCGGTCGACCTCTTCCAGCCGCCCGGCGTGGCCCCGGCCGCGGCTGATGAGGGTGAACTCCTGCGCGCCCTGCGTGCACCAGGTCGACTGGAAGGCGTCGACCTCGTCGATGATGACGACGCGGCAGCGCCGCAGCACGAACTCCAGCACGCTCATGTCATGGACGGTCCGCTCGCCGTCCACCTCGACGGGCACCTTGCAGCGTCCACGGATCAGGTTGTGGTGGTTGGTGACGATGATGTCGGCATCGGCGGCCTGCCGGATGTGCTCGAAGCGCCGACAGACGCCCATGCGCGGGCACAGGTGCTTGCCGGCGTGCTCCGGCTCGACGGGACCATCGACCCACTCCAACTGAGCGCAGGGAAGCCTGGTGCGGTCCAGCCGTGGGCCGTCCACCTGCCAGCCGGTCATCTCGCAGCCGCCGGCGAACTGCTCGAAGCGGTCCTCGCGGCCCTGGGCGAAGGCGAGCGCTGCCTGGTCGTCGTGGCGTGAGGACGCCACCCACGACACCACCCGCAGCGGCTTGCCGGCCCGCTCGGCAGCGTCCCGTACAGCGGCGGCCGTCTCCTCGACCAGCCCATGGTCTGCGGCCAACTGCTCGGCGGTCCCCAGGCCTTCACGGATGCGGCCCACCACGATGAGGACCGGGCCCTGGCCGCTGGCGGCCAGTAGGTGCGCCGCATCCCGCATCAGCACGCTCTTGCCCACTCCGGTGGGCGCATTCAGCAGCGTCATCGGCCCCGCGGGCAGCCGCAACTCTGCCGCCGTGCGCCCGTACGCGTCGGTGAGCCGGTCGAAGAACCCCTGAAGCAGACCGGGTTTCCACCCGAACTTCTCCGGCAGGGCAGTTGCCTGGCCCACCACGCGGTCCATCACCGCTTCCCGCAGCAGCCTCACCTCCTCAAGGAGCGGCTCGGTGCGCAACCGGACCGGGGCCACGAAGGCGTCCTTCTCGCTGGCAGGAATCTCCACCGTGTACAGACGGTCCCGCCCGAAGGTCCACAGGCCCTCGCCGGCCGTCGGCAGTGCCCTCTGGAGCATGGCCCGGTACTCCTCGGCCTCCTGGACGAGATGCTCGGCCAGGACGAGGGGCTCTTGCGCGTGGCAGGCCACCAACCAGTGGGTCTCGTCTGCGTTCGACTCCCCCGGAATCCGGAACAGCGCAGTGGGAGCCACCGCGTATTCCAGGGCCGCCTCGCGGAACGTGTCCGGCTGGGCCAGGTCCCCCTCCTGCTTGAGCGCCTGCCACAGCCGGCCCACCAGCTCGTACTCGGCGCGCGGCAGCGACAGCCACCGTCCCCATGCATCGGTGCGCCGGGCGGCGAACATCTGCGCGAAGTCCAGCGGCACACCGCGACGGCCATCGAGGGTCCCGAATGCGAAGTACTGCTCGGACAGGGCGAGATACGCCGCAATGGCGCAACGCTGCAACGCCTCACGGACATCGCTGCTCTTCACGACTTACCCCGGCACCAGCGAAGAACCTTGGCGACGAAGTCCTTGTCGGTCATCACTTCAAGGTCCGGTCGCCCGGCAAGGCGCGCCTGCAGCAGCGGAAGGTCGGACCGCTGCCGGTAGGGGACCACGATCGTCAGCGGCACCGCTGCGCCCAGCACGGGACGCTCCAGCAGGGCATCGGCCAGGGCCCCGAAGGACCGCCACGCCTTCGCATCCACCCGCCACTGCCTGGCCACCAGCGGCTCGGCGGCCGTGATGCGCAGGTCGTAGCGGTCACCGTCCGGGTACATGAGGACGTCGAGACCGGCGATCCCTGCCAGCGCATCCCGGATCGCGAATTCCATGCGCCCCGGCAGGGTCACATACCGCCACACCGTCCGGGAGACCGCCAAGTAGTCGCCAGCAGCGGGGAAGCCCTCCACGCGACGGGCTGAGCCACCGCCGCCCTCCAGGACCGGAGGGCCACTGCCGCCCCGCACCTGGCGGTAGGTGTACTGCACCCCCTCCAGTAGATGGGCGTCGCACGCCACGGCGAAGACCCCCTGCCCGGCGGGCTGCGCGCGCATCGGCCAGGCACAGACAGGACACGGGAAGCACCAGCCCGCCGCGTTGCACCACGGCCAGGACGAGACCGGCTCGAAGAACCCGAATCGCCCCCACAGCCCGTCCCACTTCTCCCAGAGCACGCCCTGCTCCGCCACCGGATCACTCGCCAGCAGTTCGCGCACCTTCGCGTAATCGTCCGGCGGAAGGCGCCGGATCTCCGCGTACAGCTGCTGCTCCTCCTGCTCGGCACGCAAGCGCGCCCAGGGCCAGTACTCCATCAACGCCTGCTGAGGCACGAGGTGTTCGCGGCCCAGGTCCTCCACTGCGTCACACAGCAGACCATCCTGGTCCAGCAGCTTCACCTCGCCGAGCGGGTCACCGTCCTCGCAGCAGGCGGGCAGGAGAGGCGCGAGCCCGTGGCGCAAGCCGCGCCGCAGCGCGCGCATATCCACGGCGGCGGCTGCGCCGGCGCCGTGTGCCGAGCGCAGAACTCCCAGACAGTCGATGAGGCGAGCTGCTCGCTGGCCCGGATCGCCTGTGCGGTCCGCTTCCGCGACGGCGGCAGCGCAGCACGCGGTCAGCGCCAGGTCACGGCGCCATCGGAGGGTGTTCCGTTCTACGAGACCCATAACGGTTAAATAAGCGAAAAAACGAACAAACCTCGCATACAGTGCCGATGGTGATCGCCAAGACCGCCCCATCGGCCCAGCAGGACGCCCCCTCACGCGAGACCACCGAGCACTGGCTATGGGCCGCCGCCCCGGACACCTCCCTGACCGAGGACGACCACCCCTGGAGCGGCAAGTGGCTCTGGTTCACCCCGCTCAGCCTCCTTGACCGCTCCTGGGCCACGATCCGCACCGCAACCGAAGACGGCCTTCTCGGCTACCGCAGCAAGGCGGCCACGCTCCTCAACACCCGCACAAAGAGCGACGACACCCGCCGCCCCATCTGCGTCTATACCCGAGACTGGCGCAACATCGACGACGTCCAACGCGTCCTGACCAACCTGCGGGCCCTCGGCATCGTCGACGTCCTGCTCTACAAGACCGACAGCGACACCCGCAAAGGCCGCTACGGCACCGGCGCCAGCACCTTCGTAGCGCCTGCCACCAAGATGAAACTGGTCATCCCCAAACGCACCCGTGAAGCGCTCGAGCACCAGCACGCTGCGCGAGCCCAGGCCCGCAGGACTGCCGCGGCGCGCAGAAAGGTTCCAGTGCCGAAGTGCACCTGAGCAGGCGGCCTGTGCTTCCGTGTTGAGAGAACAGGCGTCGCGCCAGGGGCCGGCCACACAGCGGGCGAAGCCTCCGACATCACCTGCATCAGCGCTGCCGTTTCCCTGGTGCGCAGGGCGGGTGCTTCGGTACACGCAGCTCAAGGGACGAGGACGCCGGCGGGCAGGGACAGGTCGAGCCGGGGCAGGCGTCCGGCGTGCGCGCGCAGATGCCGGGCTTCGGCGACCATGACGGGGGCGAACATGCCGTCCTCGGGCGGGTGGGGTGCCAGACGGTGGTGGGCGCGGGCGGCGGCCAGCAGCGGGCGTGCCCAGGCAGGGATGGCGTGCAGAGGGCAGTACCGATGGCCGACTCCGTGGAGCTTGATGGCGGAGATGTCGCTGGTGATGTCGAGGTCGCGGGTGAAGCGCAGGCTGCCCGGGCCGGCCCGGGTGAAGGCCAGCACGCTCAGGGCTCCGGCGATGAGCGGGTGTGCGAGAGCGGCCAGAGCGGCGGCCTCCGCGGACGCGATCACGAGGGCAGGGGCGGCCTGGACCAGCCGCGCTGTTGCCATCGCGCCGGTGCAAGGGTGAGCCGGCCGCCCGGGCCTCAGCGACGCCGCCCGCGTCTCCTGCGGCTGCCGGGCGGGTGACTGCCCCGCAGCCACCGCGGCTGGCCCTGCCATCGGTGCAGCGGGAGGGAAGAACGGGCGTGCGGGTATCGGTCCCGGCTCGGCGAGGAGCGCCTTGAACTGGTCCCGGCCGCTGATACGGCGCTCCACGCGGGCCAGCGCCGACGGCAGTGCGCGCGGCGGCTTCTGCCACAGCAGGGTCAGTTGAGCCCCCGTTGACTTGCGCCAGGCGAGCAGTTGGTCGATGCGCCGGATGGTCAGCAGATGGGCCCGGGGGACCACAACGTGCCGCACCCCGGTCGCGACACCCCAGGCAGCCGCGGCGAGCCAGGCCGCGTTCACCGAGTCCAGCCACATGTCAGGGGAGTTGGGGCCGGGGGCCAGCCGCTTGCCCAGCGCATACAGCATGTCGTGCGCCAGCGCGGCCGGGCTGCCGCTGGCCGGCGTCGGCTGCACGGTGATGCGGCCTTCCTCGGGCCGGTGGGCCTGCAGCGCCGCCTGGGTGTAGAACAGGTCGTCCCGTTCGTCCACCACGATGGTCACGTCGCCGTAGACCAGTGTCATCGCCTCCCTTCCGGCCGCGCCACCGCACAGACTGGTCCCGGATGCGGAGACACCAGCGCGGGTCTGTACGGCGTGCGAGGTTGTCGGCGGCGGCCCGTGCTTCCCGGGCCGCCGCCAGGTGCGGCCGCTGCTACATGCCGCCCAGCTTGCTGTACACCCAGTTGACGAGGTCCTGGCTGACCTCGGTCAGGCCTTTCGTCTTCATGCCGTTGAGCATGTGCTTGGTGATGGTGGTCCAGTTGCGGAAGTTGCCGTGTGCCGCGGCCCGGTCGATGTTGCGGATCATCTGGGGGTCCACCCCGGCCCACAGGGAGTGGAACGCCGGCAGGGTGCCGACGACCTCGGCCTCGGGCATGCGCGTGAACTTCTGCCAGATGAAGATCCGTGACGCCAGCATCGGTTCACGCTTGAGGACCCTGTAGCAGTTGTCGCCGCCGGCGAAGATCACCGCGATGTCGGTGTTGCGGTCGTCCCACAGGTGGCGCCAGTACTCGAACGAACTGCGGCCCATCCACTGGGCCTCGTCGCACACCAGCACGCGGAACGTCTGCGACAGCGTCTCCTTCAGGAGGGTGTCGAATTCGATCGGCCGGGTCGGCGGTTCCCCGGGCAGCCCCAGGGCGTGGAACAGTCCGTGGCGGATGTCGCGGGGGGTTGGCCCTGAGCGCAGCTCCAGGCGGTAGGTGTTGTCGGGGGCGATCTTGCGCAGCGCCGAGTTCACCGACATCGTCTTGCCGTATCCGGCCGCTCCGTAGGCGACCATCATGGCCTTGGCGTCGATCGTCGCCTGGACGTCGTCCAGTGTCGTCATGAGCGAGTCGGTGGCCACCAGATGCGCATCGAGGCGGTGGAAGTGGTCGTCGTCCTCTGCGGGCAGCCTGCCGTAGTCCATGTCGCCGCTCACACGTTCTCCTCAGGGGTGTCGTCGTCCGGCCCGTCCGCGGCCGGGGGCATCGGGCGTGCCCAGCCGTCCGGGACGGGCTGGTGCGGGATGTAGCCGGGATCGGCCCGCCGCAGGTCTGTGGCGTCCGATTCGGCAAGTTCTGCCTCGGCCTCCGCCTCGGTCAGCGCCCCCAGACGCTCGGGCGGGGCGGCGGTGGTGACGGCCTCGAAGCGCTCGCGGCGCAGCCGGGCGGCGGCCTTCATGTCCGCGCGAAGCCGCCGCGCCTTGGCGGTGCGGGCTTTGCGGACCTTGCTGACCTGCTCTTCACTGGCCGCCTCGGCCAGGACGGCGCTGCCCAGGTGTACGCCGTCCAGGCCGAAGACCTCGATGGTCAGGTCGTGGTGGGGCAGGTGGCGCACCGCGACGCGGACGCCGGCCTGGCCGACCATCCAGGGGGCGATGTAGTGGCGGTTGCGCCACCGCACGCCCTGCGTGGTGATGGTGCGGGTGCGTCCGTCGTCCTCGAGCCCGAAATGGGCCAGCTGCTCGGCGGCAACGTCGTGCAGGGGAGTGGGGTCGCACGACCACGCCTGCATCGGGGTGCGGCCGCCCAGCGCCCTGGGCTGGTGCTCGGTGTTCCACCAGTGCACCCACTTCAGCAGCAGTTCCACGAACGCCTCGAAGGAGAGCGCGGGCTCGTCCGGATCCGCGGTGCGCCCGCCGGTGAACGTCTGCCGGTGCACGTAGCGCGGCATGGAGACGAACAGCATGTCCTCGACCGCGCCGTTGAGCGCCTCGATGGTGCCCTTCAGGTGCGGGCTGTAGGCCGGGAGGTCGACGACGGGCACGGCGAAGGCGCCCAGGGCCGAGGCGACGGTGGCACACAGGAACTCCTTGCCGCGGTCCACCCTGATCAAGCCCGGCAGGCCGCCGGCAGGGCCGAAGGGCTCGGCACGGTCCAGGGCCATCCGCAGGGCCGCCAGCACCGCATCCGCGCTGGGAGCGTGGGGGGTCACGGCCACTCCCGTGATGACTTTGGTGTGGCAGTCGATGAACCAGGTCACCCATGGCTGCACGAGCTGGTCCTCGAGCAGCACGCGCACGGGCACACACTTGTGGTCGCCCTCCCAGGCGGCGTTGCGGTGCGCGGGCGGGCGCTGCCCGAACACATCGAAGGCCCGCCGGGCGGCCTCCCCCTTGGCAAGCCCGGCCCGCTCCCCGGGCGTCAGATCCCGGCGCAGCGCCCGGTGGATCGTCGACAGCGACGGGGCCGCAGGCAGCCGGGGATCGGCCAGGGCCCGCTGCTTGAGTTCACGGTGCACGGCGGAGGCGTTGCCTCCCCACACCACCAGCAGCCGCCGCAGTTCAGGGGTGACGCTGAACCGTGTCCGGGACGCCGCATCGACGTGGCCGGTGGCGCGCGCCTTGGCGACCCATCGCCACACCGCCCGCTCCGAGCGGCCCACGGCCGTGGCGACCAGCTTCACGTGCGCGCTGGTCAGCTCGCCGCTCTGGTCCAGCGACAGCAACCGTGGCAGCGCGGCCAGCCGCCCTGTGCGGGCGGTGAACACCGCTTTGCCGGCACCCTGCGCGCCGGCAGAAGAGTCACTCATGCGGTCTGCTCCTTACATGGGTACTAATCGTGGAAAGGACCGGAAGTGCCGTGCTGGTGGCGGGTGTTGGCGGTGAAGGCGGACGGCACTGGCATTCCCGGCCGTTTGTCAGGGCCGTGATGCGGCGTCATGCCCGGGGGAGGGCGGGTACGGCGGAGCCGTCAGCCCGCACCGGCTGCGAGCGTCGGCGACTTCGCTGGGAGGGGGCGTGCTTCTCGAAGGCCCGGCTGCTCCAAGGTGCGGGCTTGTGCCGGGGCATCGGGGGCGGCCCGGCGCTGGCCGGTCCTGTTGCGGTGCCTGGGGTGGAAGGCCGCGGTCGGCGCTGAGCTGAATGCTTGTCAGCGCCGGCCGCAGGGCTTCCTGGGTCGCCTGCATGCGCCGGGGGGACGTACGGGATGGGCCGGGCGCAGGAAAAGGGAGGAGAGCTACCGGTGTCCAAGGTGCTGCCCTGGGGCGGAGGGCTCCTTGGCGCCACTGATGGCCGGCCCGGTGTTGCTCAGGCGTGTTCCAGCATGCGCCGGATCCCGTCGCGGATGATCGTGGCGCGTTCTTGCGCCGTGAGCCAGGTGGCTGTGGAGCCTTGGGCGGTCTTTTCGACGAACAGCACGTCTTCGACGGCGTCGGCCACCGGATACAGGTGGCTGATGACCGCGAGGGTCTTGTCCCGGATCGCAGCGTTGCTCAGGACGGGAAGGGTGGCGTCCAGGCGGTCGGCGTCCAGCGAGCCGAACCCTTCGTCCAAGAACAGGCTCTCCAGCTTGCTGCTGCTGCGGTTGTGAAGTTCCACGAATGCCAGTGCCAGCGCGAGGGAGGTCTGGAATTTCTCCCCGCCGGAGAGGGTTTCTGGGCCGCGCACGAGATTCGTGGCGGACTCCACGATCTTGAAGTCGTCGGTGAACGCATAGAGCCCGGTGGAGATCTGCTGGAGGATTCTGCTCCCGTAGCGGAGCAGCGCATGGGTGCGCTGGTTTGTGAGATAGGTGAGGAACTTTGTGTCGGTGAGCTGGTCGCTCACTCTCCTCCACACTGCGGCCTGTTCATCCGCGGCGGTGATGGCAGCTTCCAGTGCCTCGGCGTAGGGGATTTGGGACTGTGCGGTACGCAGGTCGGACTTGGCCTTGTCGTGCGCTGCTTCCGCGGCGCTCGTCTTGCGGCTGAGCGGGTCGAGAACGGCGGGTGCCAGCAGGTCGCTCTTTTCCGGCACCGGGAAGCCCGGGTCATCGTCGGTTTCGTCGGCGGCGGTCCCGGCTTGGAGGGTGAGGTCCTTCTCGAACGCGTGGATGACGTCCGTGGCTTGCTGCCCGGATTGTTTCAGTGCGCCCGTCAGTTGCTGGCTCATGGAGGCGAGGGCCTGGTAGTAGGCGCCGACGAAGGCCAGGTCGGATCCGTCCGGGGCAGGAGGCAGTTCCTTGGGCGTCTCGCCGTCAAGGAGACTTTCGACATCGGTGGCGGCGTCCGCCCAGCGCTCCAGCTTCTTGATGAGATTGCGGGTGGGCGCCTCCACCTTGCGCTGGCGGCGTCCGTCCAGGGCCTGCCGGTCCTCGGTGTGCTCGGCGAGGGCCTGCTGTGCTTCGTCGCGTGCCTGTGCTGTCTGTTCGAGTTGCGCGAGGCGCTGACCGGCTGTCTCCAGCGCTGAGGCGATGTCCTTCGGGGAGGGGAGGTCCTGCGGTGTGTCCTGGGCGGGTCGTATCGAGGCCGGGAGCTCGGTGACCTCGCTCAGCAGTGTCTGCAGGTCGCTCTCGTACTGCAGTTGGGTCTTCTCCAGCCGTTTACGTTCGCGCTGCAAGCGGCTGCGCTGGCGTTTGAGGTCGGCCCGGGCCGCCTCCTTCTCGGCCTGCGCGGTCGCCAGCTCTGCTTGGGCGCTCGTGTGGGCCGCGAGCGTTTCTGCTTCCGTAGCGCGCAGCGGCTGGACGAGTGTCTTGACCGCACGGGTGATCTGGGCCCGGTTCTTGGGGTCGCTGCCCGCGAGGGCACGCGCCTGCGTGGCCGTCTGCCGGCTCAGCGTGTCCAGAGCCGTGGCCACGCCCGGCACGACGGTCGGCCGCATCGTGTCCACCAGCTCCTGCAGCTGAAGCAGTGAAGTGTCCATGCGCTCGTGGGCGGCCAGACGTGCGCGCTGGTGCTTCTGGGCCGTCTGCTCGGTCGTGTTCAGCTGGGCTGTTGCCTCCGCCGCGGCGGTTACAGCTGTGTTCACGGCTTTCGAGGATTTGGTGCGCCTACCTCTGGCTTTGCCAAGCGCCTTGCCGTCCAGTGGGGTGGGGGGAGTGAAGTCGTCTGGGAGGGGCCGGATGCAGACCGGGCAGGCGTCCCCTGGCGCCAGAGTGGAACCTGCCGTGTGGGCGGCTTCGCCACGCAGTACCGCAGCAAGAGCCTCCTCGGCTTCTTCCCAGGCCTCGCGCAGTTGACGTAGCTCAGCTTCCAGCTTGTCGACGTGACCGCGCTGCTCCTCGACTGTCGCGAGCGCCGTGTTGGCCGACTGCAGATGTGCCGCCGCAGCGCTGGCTTCCTGCAGCGGGGCCCGGACGGCCTCCTGGATCTGGTCGGTGTGTGCGCGGGCCTGGGTGACGGCATGCTGTGCCAGGTCGGCTTTCTCGACGAGAACCGCCTGGCGCTGCTCGTGCTCGGCCAGCTCCTGCTGTGCTTGCGTGTGCTCCTGCTCATGTTCGCGGTGCTGCAGCTGCTCCTGTTCAAGCCGCTGCACCAGGGAGTCCAGCCCGGCTGTACGGCCCGGCAGGCCGGACAGCACAGTCACCGCACCGGACAGGGACCGGACCGTGTCACCGGCCTGCGTGGCCGCCTCCAGGGCGGCCTGCGCCGCGTCCAGCTTCAGGCTCAGATCGCGTCCGGCCGCCTCCTGCGCTGCGGCTTCGGTATCGAGCTCCGTCTTCGCCTCGGCCAGCATGGCCAGCGTGACAGCCGCATCCGGGACGCTGCGCTCACGCAGCAGCCGTGCCGCCTTGTCCAGAACGGCCTTGCGGTGCTTGTGTGCGACGGCCCGCCCTTGTGCCGCGCGCAGAGCGGCCAGCCGCTCGCGCCGGCCGGCCGCGATGCCACGCGTACGCTCCACATCCAGCGCCGCCTGCGCGGCGACGGCATGAGGGTCTCCCAGGAGGCCCGCCCGGGCACTCCTGGCGTCGAGGATGCCCGCGCTCAAGCGCTCCAGTCGAACGCCGGCGTGCTTGCGGACGCGTTCCAGTTCGTTGATGCCGAAGACGTGCCGCAGGATGTCGGCACGGTCGCCTCTGTTCGCTTTGAGCAGGGTGTCGAACTTCCCCTGAGGCAGCAGCACCGTGCTGACGAAGCCCTTCCAGTCAAGCCCGATGAGCTGGGTGACGGCTTCTGTCACCGCGCGCATGTTGTCGACCCGCAGGTCGGAGCCCCCTTCGGCCATGGACTCCAGAAGGACCTGCGGCTTCTTGCGGTTTGCATACAGGGTGCGCCGCACCCGCCACGGGCGGCCGTTCACGGAAAACTCGAGCGTCACGTGCATGCTGGGGCTGCCGGTGCTGATCAGCTCGTAGGCTTCCTCGGGTTTGTTCGACCACGAGCTCGCCCCGTACAGGCCGAAGGTGAGCCCATCGAGGACAGTGGACTTGCCGGCGCCGGTAGGGCCCAGGATGGCGAACCGGCGCTTCCCGGTGAAGTCGATGGTGCAGGTGCCGTGGTAGCTGCGCATTCCGCTGACGATGAGCAGGCTGGGCTTCACGACGCCTCCGTCCAGGTGTTTTCCAGAGCAGCGCGGAGCATTTCCTCGGCCGGGGCCGGGGGCAGCGTCTCGTCGTCGAGCTCGTTGAGCAGGTGGGTGAATGCGGTGACGGTGGATTCCGCGGCAGCGCCGTTCAGCCCCTCGGATGCCAGGTAGGCGCGGAAGGCGTCGGGCAGTTCCGGCTCCTCGCCGGGGTCACCGTCCATGACAGCGTCGGCGGCCGCCTCCCGTGCCGGTGCGGGGCTGACGAGGATCGCGTCCGGGACGATCTCGGCGATCTTGTGGCTGAGGAGTGCGCCGGGTTCCTCGCCGGTGATCACCGGTTTGAGGAAGGTCCCGTCGTACTGGGCAGAGAAGGCCCTGAGTTCCTCGAGGGTTCCGGTGAAGTGCGTCAGGCGCCGTCCGCTCGAGAGCCGGCGAGGCAGGGCCCTGACCGGTCGTCCGGGGTCGGCGTCGACGATCACGACGCTCTTGGATTCGTCGGCTTCGCCGAAGTCCATGGCGAGCGGACTCCCGGCGTAGCGGGCGGTGCACTTGGCGCCCCGCACCGTTTGCGGGCGGTGGATGTGCCCGAGGGCGGCGTAGGAAACCTCCGGAAGATTCTCGGGGCCGGTTTCGAAGCCGTCGTCCACGGCCCGTTCGCTCGGGGAGCGTTTGGCGCCGGTGACGTACACGTGGGCCGCGAACAGCAGGATGTCCCGGTCGGGGTCGTACCCCTCGTGCATGGCCCTCATCAGCTCCGCCTGCAGCTCGCGCATCCCCTCGGCGTAGTCGGCGTACGACGTGCCGGTCGCGGAGTGCTGCCAGAAGCGGTTCGGATGCACGAACGGCAGGACGGCCAGGCGGATTCGCTGCTCACCGCCGCAGGCGTCGAAGGTGAGGACACCGCCGTCGTCCGCGGGGCGGAACCGGTCGGCGAAGAACAAGCCCCGGCCCCGGGACGGTCCGTTCATAGAGCCGAAGAACTCGAAGTATGCGGGGGAGTCGTGGTTGCCGGCCAGGACCACGGTGGGGGCGATGACGGCGAGTTCGATCAGTGTGTCCATGGCGCGCGACATTGCCCGGATGGTGGGACGGGAGTGGTGGAACAGATCGCCGCTGTGGACGATCAGATCCGGCTGGCTTTCCTGGGCGATGGCCACGATCTCGGCCAGGACGGCGTCGAAGTCCTCTTCGCGTGGGTGCCCGTGAAAGATGTGGCCTAAATGCAATACCAGTGACTTAAGGTTCCTGGCTGTTAGCGTGGCGTCCAGGAGGTGCCTAGATGCCACGCCCTGGGCAGGTCAAGCCGGAGACGGATGAG
>NZ_JBHYMK010000026.1:0-94536 GCF_042743065.1 Streptomyces sp. NPDC058872 | reverse complement strand
CGCCGCCCGGAAGACCGCAGCGGCGGCACGTTTCTGCTGGTGGTGCGGGGGTTCAGCGCTCGTCGTGCTGCACGGCGCGGCGTGCTTCGGCGTCCAGCACGCCCCAGCTGATCAGCTGCTCGGTGAGGACCGAGGGGGACTGGTCGTAGATCACGGCGAGGGTGCGCAGGTCGTCCTGCCGGATCGAGAGCACCTTGCCGTTGTAGTCGCCGCGCTGGGACTGGATCGTCGCCGCGTAGCGCTGGAGCGGGCCGGCCTTCTCCTGCGGGACGTGGGCCAGTCGCTCCAGGTCCAGGACCAGCTTCGGCGGGGGCTCGGCGGCCCCGCCCGGGGTCGTGCCCGGCAGGAGCTCCTGCACCGGCACCCCGTAGAAGTCGGCCAGCTCGGCAAGGCGCTGCACGGTCACCGCGCGGTCCCCGCGCTCGTAGGAGCCGACCACGACCGCCTTCCAGCGGCCCTGGGACTTCTCCTCCACCCCGTGGAGGGACAGACCCTGCTGGGTGCGGATGGCACGGAGTTTGGCCCCGAGCTGCTTTGCGTATTCGCTGGACATAACGCTCCCGGACGCTGTGACGACATGCGGCTGCGCCGCGCGGCTGGTAACTCACTGTGATGTTACGCAGCGTTACACCTACCCGTCAAGCCGAAAGGTCCGTACCGCCTCCTCCCGGGGGACGGCGCCCGGAGGGGGGCGGAGGGGGACGGAGGGGAGCGTGGGACACGCCCGTCCGCCCCTGGTAAAGTGAACGGCGCAAATCCGACGTCCTTTAAGAACCGTCCCGTGAGGCGGAGAAGGAGGTCCGTTTTTCATGGACACCCAGCAGCAGTACGGCGATGACGCCCGGCCCGTGCTCGAGGCCCCCGACATCGCGAGGGTCTTGACCCGCATCGCCCACGAGATCGTCGAGCGCGCCAAGGGCGCCGACGACGTGGTTCTGCTCGGCATTCCCACCCGCGGCGTCTTCCTCGCCCGTCGGCTCGCCGAGAAGCTCGAATCGGTCACCGGTGCCAAGGTTCCGGTCGGCTCCCTGGACATCACCATGTACCGGGACGACCTGCGGATGAAGCCGGCACGCGCCATCGGCCGCACCGAGATCCCCGGCGACGGCATCGACGGCCGCCTCGTCGTCCTCGTCGACGACGTGCTCTTCTCCGGCCGCACCATTCGCGCCGCCCTCGACGCCCTCAACGACATCGGCCGCCCGCGCGCCGTCCAGCTCGCCGTCCTCGTCGACCGGGGCCACCGCGAGCTGCCGATCCGCGCCGACTACGTCGGCAAGAACCTCCCCACGTCGTTGCGGGAGACGGTCAAGGTCCAGCTCGCCGAGGAAGACGGTCGCGACACCGTCCTGCTCGGTTCCAAGCCCACGGCCTGACCGGACCGGCTTCCCGCCCGGGCCCGGAGCACACCCCTGTGCCCCGGCACGCCCTCTCACCTCCCCACCACGGAGAGAAACACCGATGATGCGTCACCTCATCTCGGCCGCCGACCTCACCCGCGACGACGCCGTCCTGATCCTCGACACCGCCGAGGAGATGGCCCGGGTGGCCGACCGGCCCATCAAGAAGCTCCCGACCCTGCGGGGCAGGACCGTCTGCAACCTCTTCTTCGAGGACTCCACCCGGACCCGGATCTCCTTCGAGGCCGCCGAGAAGCGCCTCTCCGCCGACGTGATCAACTTCGCGGCCAAGGGCTCCAGCGTCTCCAAGGGAGAGTCCCTGAAGGACACCGCACAGACCCTGGAGGCCATGGGCGTCGACGCGGTCGTCATCCGGCACAGCGCCTCCGGCGCCCCCTACCGCCTGGCCACCTCCGGCTGGATCGACGCCCCCGTCATCAATGCCGGCGACGGCACCCACCAGCACCCCACCCAGGCCCTCCTCGACGCCTTCACCATGCGCCGCCGCCTCGTCGGCCGCGACGCCGGCCTCGGCAAGGACCTGGCCGGTCGGCGCATCACGATCGTCGGCGACGTCCTGCACAGCCGCGTCGCCCGTTCCAACGTCGACCTGCTGCACACCCTCGGGGCCGAGGTCACCCTGGTGGCCCCGCCCACCCTGGTCCCCGTCGGCGTCGAGACCTGGCCCTGCGAGGTCTCGTACGACCTCGACGGCGTGCTGCCGAAGTCCGACGCGGTGATGATGCTGCGTGTGCAGCGCGAACGGATGAACGCCGCCTTCTTCCCCACCGAGCGCGAGTACTCGCGCCGGTACGGGCTGGACGGCCACCGGATGGCCAAGATGCCCGAGCACGCCATCGTCATGCACCCCGGCCCCATGGTCCGCGGCATGGAGATCACCGCAGAGGTCGCCGACTCCGACCGCTGCACGGTCATCGAGCAGGTCGCCAACGGCGTCTCCATCCGCATGGCCGTCCTCTACCTGCTGCTCGGCGGCAACGACTCCGCCGCCCCCGCCCCCAGCGCCACCCGCACCGAGGAGAACAAGTGACCATGAGCAAGATCCTGATCCGCGGTGCGCAGGTCCTCGGCGGCGACGTCCAGGACGTCCTGGTCGACGGGGAGACCATCGCCGAGGTCGGCTCCGGCCTGTCGGCCGAGGGCGCGACCGTGATCGAGGCCGCGGGCCAGATCCTGCTGCCCGGCCTGGTCGACCTCCACACCCACCTGCGGGAGCCCGGCCGCGAGGACTCCGAGACCGTCCTCACCGGCACCCGCGCCGCCGCCTCCGGCGGCTACACCGTCGTGTTCGCCATGGCCAACACCCATCCGGTCGCCGACACGGCCGGCGTGGTCGAGCAGGTCTACCGGCTCGGACAGGAGCACGGCTACTGCGACGTCCAGCCCATCGGCGCCGTCACCGTCGGCCTCGAAGGCAAGAAGCTCGCCGAGCTCGGCGCCATGCACGACTCCGCCGCCGGCGTCACGGTCTTCTCCGACGACGGCAAGTGCGTCGACGACGCCGTCATCATGCGCCGCGCCCTGGAGTACGTGAAGGCCTTCGGCGGCGTCGTCGCCCAGCACGCCCAGGAGCCGCGCCTCACCGAGGGCGCGCAGATGAACGAGGGCATCGTCTCCGCCGAACTCGGCCTCGGCGGCTGGCCCGCCGTCGCCGAGGAGTCGATCATCGCCCGTGACGTCCTCCTCGCCGAGCACGTCGGCTCCCGCGTCCACATCTGCCACCTCTCCACCGCCGGCTCCGTCGAGATCGTCCGCTGGGCCAAGTCCCGCGGCATCGACGTCACCGCCGAGGTCACCCCCCACCACCTCCTCCTCACGGACGAGCTGGTCCGCACGTACAACCCGGTCTACAAGGTCAACCCGCCGCTGCGCACCGAGCGGGACGTGATGGCGCTGCGCGAGGCCCTCGCCGACGGCACGATCGACATCGTCGCCACCGACCACGCCCCGCACCCGCACGAGGACAAGGACTGCGAGTGGGCCGCCGCCGCCATGGGCATGGTCGGCCTGGAGACCGCCCTCTCCGTCGTCCAGCAGACGATGGTCGAGACCGGCCTGCTCGACTGGGCCGGCGTCGCCGACCGGATGTCCTTCGCGCCCGCCCGCATCGGACAGGCCAAGGGGCACGGGCGTCCCGTCTCGGCAGGTGAGCCCGCCAACCTGACGCTGGTCGATCCGGCTTACCGTGGTGCCGTGGACCCCGCGGACTTCGCCTCCCGCAGCCGCAACACCCCCTACGAGGGCCGCGAGCTGCCGGGACGCGTCACCCACACCTTCCTGCGGGGCCGGGCAACGGTCGTGGACGGGAAGCTGGCGTGACACCACTCATCGCAATCGCCGCAGAGGCTGCCGAACAGAAGTCGGCGGAGGTGACCGATTGGGCCGGACGGCTCGGCTGGGTCGCCGGACTGCTGCTCTTCATCGCCTTCGTGTACTGGCTCATGCGCCAGGGATGGAAGTGGCGCGGCAGCCTCCAGTCGGACCTGCCCGAGCTGCCCACCGCGCCGGAGCCGACCGGTGAGGCCACACTGACTCTCAGCGGGCGCTACCACGGGTCCACGACCGCGGGACAGTGGCTCGACCGGATCGTGGCCCACGGACTCGGCACCCGCAGCCGCGTCGAGCTCAGGCTCACCGACGCCGGGATCGAGGTCGTGCGCCCCGGGGCGAACGACTTCTTCGTGCCGGCCGCCGCCCTGCGCGAGGCCCGCCTCGACAAGGGCATCGCCGGCAAGGTCCTCGCCGAGGGCGGGCTCCTGGTCATCACCTGGGAGCACGGCGGCAAGCCGATCGACTCCGGCTTCCGGTCCGACCGCGCGGCCGAGCACACGGCCTGGGTCGAGGCCATCAACTCCATGAACCCCGTAACCACCACGACGGAAGGCATCGCACGATGACGACCTCCACCAGGGGAGCCGCACAGGTTCCCGCCGTACTCGTCCTGGAGGACGGCCGCGCCTTCCGCGGCCGTGCCTACGGGGCCGTGGGGGAGACCTTCGGCGAGGCCGTCTTCTCCACCGGCATGACCGGCTACCAGGAGACCCTCACCGACCCGTCGTACCACCGCCAGGTCGTGGTCATGACGGCCCCGCACGTCGGCAACACCGGCGTCAACGACGAGGACCCCGAGTCCGGTCGCATCTGGGTCTCCGGCTACGTGGTCCGCGACCCCGCCCGCGTCTCCTCCAACTGGCGCGCGCAGCGCTCGCTGGACGAGGAGCTGCAGCGCCAGGGCGTCGTCGGCATCTCCGGCATCGACACCCGCGCCCTCACCCGCCACTTGCGCGAGCGCGGTGCCATGCGCGTCGGCATCTTCTCCGGCCCCGCCCTGCTCGGCGCCTCCGGCACGGGCACCGCCGACGACGCCGCCCTGCTGGCCAAGGTCCAGGCGCAGCCGCAGATGAAGGGTGCCAACCTCTCCGCCGAGGTCGCCACCAAGGAGACCTACGTCGTCCCCGCGATCGGCGAGAAGAAGTTCACCGTCGCCGCCGTCGACCTCGGCATCAAGGGAATGACCCCGCACCGGATGGCCGAGCGCGGCATCGAGGTCCACGTCCTCCCCGCCACCGCCACCGCCGAGGACATCTTCGCCGTCGACCCCGACGGGGTCTTCTTCTCCAACGGCCCCGGCGACCCGGCCACCGCGGACGGCCCCGTCGCCGTCATGCAGGCCGTCCTCGCGCGCAAGACCCCGCTCTTCGGGATCTGCTTCGGCAACCAGATCCTCGGCCGCGCCCTCGGTTTCGGCACCTACAAGCTGAAGTACGGCCACCGGGGCATCAACCAGCCGGTGCAGGACCGCACCACCGGAAAGGTCGAGGTCACCGCGCACAATCACGGCTTCGCCGTCGACGCGCCCCTCGACAAGGTCTCCGACACCCCCTACGGGCGTGCCGAGGTCTCGCACGTCTGCCTGAACGACAACGTCGTGGAAGGCCTCCAGCTGCTCGACCAGCCGGCCTTCTCCGTCCAGTACCACCCCGAGGCGGCTGCCGGCCCGCACGACGCCGCGTACCTCTTCGACCGCTTCGTATCCCTGATGGAGGCCGAGCGTGCCTAAGCGCACCGATATCCAGTCCGTCCTGGTCATCGGCTCCGGCCCGATCGTCATCGGCCAGGCCGCCGAGTTCGACTACTCCGGAACCCAGGCGTGCCGCGTCCTCAAGTCCGAGGGCCTGCGGGTGATCCTGGTCAACTCCAACCCGGCCACGATCATGACCGACCCGGAGATCGCCGACGCCACGTACGTCGAGCCGATCACCCCCGAGTTCGTCGAGAAGATCATCGCCAAGGAGCGCCCCGACGCCCTCCTGCCCACCCTCGGCGGCCAGACCGCCCTCAACACCGCGATCTCCATGCACGAGCAGGGCGTGCTGGAGAAGTACGGGGTGGAGCTCATCGGAGCCAACGTCGAGGCCATCCACAAGGGTGAGGACCGCGACCTCTTCAAGGGCGTCGTCGAGGCCGTCAAGGCCAAGATCGGATACGGCGAGTCCGCCCGCTCCGTCATCTGCCACTCCATGGACGACGTGCTCAAGGGCGTCGAGGAGCTCGGCGGCTACCCCGTCGTCGTCCGCCCCTCCTTCACCATGGGCGGCGCCGGCTCCGGCTTCGCCCACGACGAGGAAGAGCTGCGCCGCATCGCCGGCCAGGGCCTCACGCTCTCCCCGACCACCGAGGTGCTCCTGGAGGAGTCCATCCTCGGCTGGAAGGAGTACGAGCTGGAGCTCATGCGCGACAAGCACGACAACGTCGTGGTCGTCTGCTCCATCGAGAACTTCGACCCGATGGGCGTCCACACCGGCGACTCCATCACCGTCGCCCCGGCGATGACGCTCACCGACCGCGAGTACCAGCGGCTCCGTGACATCGGCATCGCGATCATCCGCGAGGTCGGGGTCGACACCGGCGGTTGCAACATCCAGTTCGCGGTCAACCCCGACGACGGCCGGATCATCGTCATCGAGATGAACCCGCGCGTCTCGCGCTCCTCGGCACTCGCCTCCAAGGCGACCGGCTTCCCGATCGCCAAGATCGCCGCCCGGCTCGCCGTCGGCTACACGCTGGACGAGATCCCGAACGACATCACGGAGAAGACTCCGGCGTCCTTCGAGCCCACCCTCGACTACGTCGTCGTCAAGGCCCCGCGCTTCGCCTTCGAGAAGTTCCCGCAGGCCGACTCCACCCTCACCACCACCATGAAGTCCGTCGGCGAGGCCATGGCCATCGGCCGCAACTTCACCGAGGCGCTCCAGAAGGCCCTGCGCTCCCTGGAGAAGAAGGGGTCCCAGTTCGGCTTCACCGGTGAGCCCGGCGACAAGGCCGAACTGCTGCGCGCCTCGGTCCGCCCCACCGACGGCCGCATCAACACCGTCATGCAGGCCATCCGTGCCGGCGCCACCCCGCAGGAGGTCTTCGACGCCACGAAGATCGACCCGTGGTTCGTCGACCAGCTCTTCCTGATCAAGGAGATCGCCGACGAGCTGGCCGCCGCCGAGAAGCTCCACCCCGAGCTGCTCGCCGAGGCCAAGCGGCACGGCTTCTCCGACGCCCAGATCGCCGAGATCCGCGGCCTGCGCGAGGACGTCGTCCGCGAGGTCCGGCACGCCCTCGGCGTCCGCCCGGTCTACAAGACCGTCGACACCTGCGCCGCCGAGTTCGCCGCCAGGACCCCGTACTTCTACTCCTCGTACGACGAGGAGAGCGAGGTCGCCCCGCGCGAGAGGCCCGCCGTCATCATCCTGGGCTCCGGCCCGAACCGCATCGGCCAGGGCATCGAGTTCGACTACTCCTGCGTCCACGCCTCCTTCGCGCTCAGCGACGCGGGCTACGAGACCGTGATGGTCAACTGCAACCCGGAGACCGTCTCCACCGACTACGACACCTCCGACCGGCTCTACTTCGAGCCGCTCACCCTGGAGGACGTCCTGGAGATCGTCCACGCCGAGAGCCTGGCCGGCCCCGTCGCCGGTGTCGTCGTCCAGCTCGGCGGACAGACCCCGCTGGGCCTGTCCCAGGCGCTCAAGGACAACGGCGTGCCGATCGTCGGCACCTCCCCGGAGGCCATCCACGCCGCCGAGGACCGCGGCGCCTTCGGGCGCGTCCTCGCGGAGGCGGGCCTGCCCGCCCCCAAGCACGGCACCGCCACCACCTTCGCCGACGCCAAGGCCATCGCCGACGAGATCGGCTACCCCGTCCTCGTGCGCCCCTCGTACGTGCTCGGCGGCCGTGGCATGGAGATCGTCTACGACGAGGCCCGCCTGGAGTCGTACATCGCCGAGTCCACCGAGATCAGCCCCACCCGGCCGGTCCTGGTCGACCGCTTCCTCGACGACGCCATCGAGATCGACGTCGACGCCCTCTACGACGGCGAGGAGCTCTACCTCGGCGGCGTCATGGAGCACATCGAGGAGGCCGGCATCCACTCCGGCGACTCGGCCTGCGCGCTCCCCCCGATCACCCTGGGCGGCTTCGACATCAAGCGCCTGCGCGCCTCCACCGAGGCCATCGCCAAGGGCGTCGGCGTCCGCGGACTGATCAACATCCAGTTCGCCATGGCCGGTGACATCCTCTACGTCCTGGAGGCCAACCCGCGCGCCTCCCGGACCGTCCCCTTCACCTCGAAGGCGACCGCAGTGCCGCTGGCGAAGGCCGCCGCCCGCATCTCGCTCGGCGCCACCATCGCCGAACTGCGCGCGGAAGGCCTGCTGCCGAAGAACGGCGACGGCGGCACCCTGCCGCTCGACGCGCCGATCTCCGTCAAGGAGGCCGTGATGCCGTGGTCGCGCTTCCGCGACGTGCACGGCCGCGGCGTCGACACCGTCCTCGGACCGGAGATGCGCTCCACCGGCGAGGTCATGGGCATCGACGCGGTCTTCGGCACGGCCTACGCCAAGTCGCAGGCCGGCGCCTACGGCCCGCTGCCCACCAAGGGCCGCGCGTTCATCTCGGTGGCCAACCGCGACAAGCGCTCGATGATCTTCCCGGCCCGCGAGCTCGTCGCACACGGCTTCGAGCTGCTCGCCACCTCCGGCACCGCCGAGGTCCTCAAGCGCAACGGCATCAACGCCACGGTCGTCCGCAAGCTCAGCGAGGGCGAGGGCCCGAACGGCGAGAAGACCATCGTCCAGCTCATCCACGACGGTCAGGTCGACCTGATCGTCAACACCCCGTACGGCACCGGCGGCCGTCTCGACGGCTACGAGATCCGTACGGCCGCGGTGGCCCGCAGCGTCCCCTGCCTCACCACGGTCCAGGCGCTCGCCGCGGCCGTCCAGGGCATCGACGCGCTCAACCACGGCGACGTCGGCGTCCGGTCGCTCCAGGAACACGCGGAGCACCTGACCGCGGCCCGCGACTAGCAGCCCGAACGACGAGGGGGACACCGAACACCTGCGGTGTCCCCCTCGTCATGAGCACACCTGGACCCGAGAACCATGTACAAGTTCTTCTTCGACCTCGTCTTCAAGCGCATGGACCCCGAGGAGGCCCACTACCTGGCCTTCCGCTGGATCCGCCTCGCCGCCCGCATCCCGGTGCTCCGCACCTTCGTCGCCGCCGTCCTCGCCCCCCGCCACACCGAGCTGCGCACCGAGGCGCTCGGTCTGCGCATGCACGGCCCCTTCGGGCTCGCCGCCGGCTTCGACAAGAACGCCGTCGCCATCGACGGCATGTCGATGCTCGGCTTCGACCACGTCGAGATCGGCACTGTCACCGGCGAGGCCCAGCCGGGCAACCCCAAGAAGCGCCTCTTCCGGCTCGTCCCGGACCGCGCCCTGATCAACCGCATGGGCTTCAACAACGAGGGCTCCGCCGCCGTCGCCGAGCGCCTCGCCGCCCGCACGCCGGTCTTCAGGACCGTCGTCGGCGTGAACATCGGCAAGACCAAGCTCGTTCCCGAGTCGGAGGCCGCCGCCGACTACGTGAAGTCCACCGAGCGCCTGGCCGCCCACGCCGACTACCTCGTCGTCAACGTCTCCTCCCCGAACACCCCCGGACTGCGGAACCTCCAGGCCACGGAGTCGCTGCGCCCCCTCCTCACCGCGGTCCGCGAGGCGGCCGACCGCACGGTCACCGACCGCCGGGTCCCGCTGCTGGTCAAGATCGCCCCCGACCTGGCCGACGAGGACGTCGACGCGGTCGCCGACCTCGCCCTGGAGCTCGGCCTCGACGGAATCATCGCCACCAACACCACCATCGCGCGCGAGGGCCTCGGACTGAAGTCCGATCCCGCACTGGTCAAGGAGACCGGTGGCCTGTCCGGCGCACCCGTCAAGGAACGCTCCCTCGCCGTCCTGCGCCGACTCCACGCCCGCGTGGGCGACCGCCTGGTCCTGGTGGGCGTCGGCGGCATCGAGAACGCCGAGGACGCCTGGCAGCGCATCCTCGCCGGCGCCACCCTGATCCAGGGCTACAGCGCCTTCATCTACGAGGGCCCGTTCTACGCCCGCGCGATCCACAAGGGCCTCGCCGCACGGCTCGCGGCCTCCCCGTACGCCACCCTCGCCGAGGCCGTCGGCGCCGACAACCGAAAGGCCGTCCAGTGACCGCCCTCCCGTCACCGTCCGCCCCCCACCCCTCGTCGACGCCCTCCGTGCAGTCCCCGGCCTTCGGCGCTCGTCTGCGCTCCGCCATGGACGAGCGCGGCCCGCTCTGCGTCGGCATCGACCCGCACGCGACCCTGCTCGACTCCTGGGGCCTGACCGACGACATCAGCGGTCTGGAGCGCTTCACCTTCACCGTCGTCGAGGCGCTGGCCGGGACGGTGGCCGTCTTCAAGCCCCAGTCCGCCTTCTTCGAGCGCTTCGGTTCGCGCGGCATCGCCGTCCTGGAGCGTGCCGTCGCCGAGCTGCGGGCGGCGGGCGGCCTGGTCGTCATGGACGCCAAGCGCGGCGACATCGGCTCCACCATGGCCGCGTACGCCGAGACCTTCCTGCACAAGGACTCCCCGCTCTTCTCCGACGCGCTGACGGTCTCCCCGTACCTCGGCTACGGCTCGCTGAAGCCGGCGGTCGACCTGGCCCGGGAATCCGGCGCCGGCCTCTTCGTCCTGGCCCTCACCTCCAACCCGGAGGGCGCGGAGGTCCAGCGGGCGGTCCGCGAGGACGGTCGTACGATCGGCGCGACGATGCTCGCCCACCTCGCCGAGGAGAACGCGGGAGAGTCTCCGATGGGGTCCTTCGGCGCGGTCGTCGGTGCCACCCTCGGCGACCTGTCCTCCTTCGACCTGGACATCAACGGTCCACTCCTGGCTCCCGGCATCGGCGCCCAGGGCGCCACCGCCGCGGACCTGCCGGCGGTCTTCGGCGCGGCCGTCGGCAACGTCGTCCCGAACGTCAGCCGCGGGGTCCTGCGGAACGGGCCGGACGCGGTCGCGCTGCGGGACTCGGCACTCCGCCACGCCGACGAGATCCGGGCGGCCGTCGGCGGCTGACCGCCCGCCCGGACAATCCGCAGGTCGGAGCGGACGGGGCCCCCGATGGTGAGCCGTCTCACTCCTTGACGAAAACTTGGCTCAAAACCGGGTCGTTTTGCCTGAAAAGTCCTAGTCGGTCGATCCTGACCAGGACTTTTCTGCTGTTCTCGCTGACTGGAGCGGCCTTGGCCGCTAGTCTCCGGGGCAGAGCAGGCGTTCAACGGCCACTCCGCTGAACCGTGCTCCGCTGGTGAGGGGCGACTGAGGTTCCCCACCGGTCCGTATCCGACAGATCGACATCCGAGGTGACGTAGGCGTGGCTCTTCCGCCCCTTACCCCTGAACAGCGCGCAGCCGCGCTTGAAAAGGCCGCCGCGGCTCGCCGGGAGCGGGCCGAGGTCAAGAATCGACTCAAGCACTCCGGCGCCTCCCTCCACGAGGTCATCAAGAGTGGCCAGGAGAACGACGTCATCGGCAAGATGAAGGTCTCCGCCCTGCTCGAGTCGCTGCCCGGCGTCGGCAAGGTCCGCGCCAAGCAGATCATGGAGCGGCTCGGCATTTCCGAGAGCCGTCGGGTCCGTGGCCTCGGTTCCAACCAGATCGCTTCGCTGGAGCGCGAGTTCGGCAGCACCGGAGCCTGATCCGGGACACGCGTCCCGGGCATACCGGGAGAGCTGGAATAATCGCTGCATGGCAGCAGAGGCACGTCCGCGACTGACCGTGCTCTCCGGCCCCTCAGGGGTCGGCAAGAGCACGGTCGTCGCTCATATGCGCAAGGTCCACCCCGAGGTCTGGCTCTCGGTGTCGGCGACGACCCGGAAGCCCCGCCCCGGCGAGAAGCACGGCGTCCACTACTTCTTCGTCACGGACGACGAGTTCGACAAGCTGATCGCCAACGGTGAACTCCTCGAATGGGCCGAGTTCGCGGGCAACCGCTACGGCACTCCGCGCGGCGCGGTCCTCGAGCGCCTGGACGCCGGAGAGCCCGTGCTCCTGGAGATCGACCTCCAGGGCGCCCGACAGGTCAAGGACTCCATGCCGGAGTCCCAGCTGGTCTTCCTGGCCCCGCCGAGCTGGGAGGAACTGGTCCGTCGGCTCACCGGTCGCGGCACCGAGTCGCCCGACGTGATCGAGCGCCGGCTGGACGCCGCGAAGGTCGAGCTGGCGGCGGAGTCGGAGTTCGACACCACCCTCGTCAACACCTCCGTCGAGGACGTCGCACGCGAGCTGCTAACGTTGATGCACGTTGTCTGATCTTTTTTCCATCTTCGGAAGGTAGAGCGTGTCCTCTTCCATCACCGCGCCCGAGGGCATCATCAACCCGCCGATCGACGAGCTGCTCGAGGCCACCGACTCGAAGTACAGCCTCGTGATCTACGCGGCCAAGCGCGCGCGTCAGATCAACGCGTACTACTCCCAGCTCGGCGAGGGCCTGCTGGAGTACGTGGGTCCGCTCGTCGACACCCACGTCCACGAGAAGCCGCTCTCGATCGCGCTGCGCGAGATCAATGCGGGTCTGCTGACGTCCGAGGCCATCGAAGGCCCCGTTCAGTAAGCATCACGACGCGAGTCGCATCTGTCACCACGGGCCCGGCGGAACATCCGCCGGGCCCGTGGTGTCTCATGGAGTCGTACGCATCCGAGTGCGGGGAGCAACAGTGGGCGCAGGAGCCAAGCCGAAGGTCGTTCTGGGCGTGAGCGGCGGCATCGCCGCCTACAAGGCGTGCGAGCTGCTCCGCCGGCTCACCGAATCGGGCCACGACGTGCGCGTCGTCCCCACCGATTCCGCGCTCCACTTCGTCGGCGCCGCCACCTGGTCCGCGCTCTCGGGCAACCCCGTTTCGACCGGGGTGTGGGACTCCGTGCACGAGGTCCCGCACGTGCGGATCGGACAGGGGGCCGACCTGGTCGTCGTCGCCCCCGCCACCGCCGACATGCTCGCCAAGGCCGCCCACGGCCTCGCCGACGACCTGCTCACCAACACCTTGCTCACCGCGCGCTGCCCCGTCGTCTTCGCCCCGGCGATGCACACCGAGATGTGGGAGCACCCGGCGACCCAGGAGAACGTGGCCACCCTGCGCCGCCGCGGCGCCGTCGTCATCGAGCCCGCCGTCGGCCGCCTCACCGGCGTCGACACCGGCAAGGGCCGGCTCCCCGATCCGGTCGAGATCTTCGAGGTCTGTCGGCGGGTCCTCACCCGCGGCAGCGCCGCCCCGGACCTCGCCGGACGGCACGTCGTGGTCAGCGCGGGCGGCACCCGCGAACCCCTCGACCCCGTTCGCTACCTCGGCAACCGGTCCTCGGGGAAGCAGGGCTACGCCCTCGCCAAGGCGGCTGCCGCCCGCGGCGCCCGCGTCACCCTGGTCGAGGCGAACACCGGCATCGCCGATCCGGCCGGGGTCGACGTGGTCCACGTCGGCACCGCCGTCCAGCTCCGCGAGGCGGTGGTCAAGGCCGCCGCCGACGCCGACGCGGTCGTGATGGCCGCCGCCGTCGCCGACTTCCGGCCGGCCGTCTACGCCTCCGGAAAGATCAAGAAGAAGGACGACGGGGGTGCTCCGACGGTCGAGCTCGTCCGCAACCCCGACGTCCTCGCCGAGCTGTCCGCCGACCGCGCCCTGCCCGGACAGGTGGTCGTCGGCTTCGCCGCCGAGACCGACGACGTCCTTGCCAACGGTCGTGCCAAGCTCCGCAGGAAGGGCTGCGACCTGCTCGTCGTCAACGAGGTGGGGGAGCGCAAGACCTTCGGCTCGGAGGAGAACGAGGCCGTCGTCCTGGCCTCGGACGGCACCGAGACCCCCGTGCCGTACGGGCCCAAGGAAGCGCTCGCCGAGACGGTCTGGGACCTGATCCTGCCGCGGCTGCGTCCGGCGACCTGACGTATCCGCCCCTTGCCCCGGGGCGCGCGACCGGCGCGACGGTGCTCCTCCAGGAGCGTGAATCGTCGCCCTGCGAGTGATTTGCGCCCCATTCGGGCGGGCAGGTCTGCCTTGCCGGAGGCCGGTTCCGCACCTTCGCCGGCATTCGCCAGGCGAGACACCTGGTCCATTGTCCGACCGTGACCGATAGACTGTTCGTGGAACGTCGCGGGGCGCAGCCCCCTGCCGGTCCGCGTCACGAGTAGCCAGCAGCCGCTGCAACCCCAGGGAGCGTTGTGTCCCGTCGTCTGTTCACCTCGGAATCCGTCACCGAGGGTCACCCCGACAAGATCGCTGATCAGATCAGCGACACCATTCTCGACGCACTGCTGCGCGAGGACCCCACCTCGCGCGTCGCCGTCGAGACGCTGATCACCACCGGCCTGGTGCACGTCGCCGGTGAGGTGACGACCAAGGCGTGGGCGGACATCCCGACCCTCGTCCGGAACAAGATCCTCGAGATCGGCTACGACTCCTCGAAGAAGGGCTTCGACGGCGCCTCCTGTGGCGTGTCGGTGTCCATCGGATCGCAGTCCCCGGACATCGCCCAGGGTGTCGACACCGCCTACGAGAAGCGTGTCGAGGGCGACGAGGACGAGCTCGACAAGCAGGGCGCCGGCGACCAGGGCCTGATGTTCGGCTACGCCTCGGACGAGACCCCCGAGCTGATGCCGCTGCCGATCCACCTCGCGCACCGGCTCTCCCGCCGCCTCACCGAGGTCCGCAAGAACGGCACCATCCCCTACCTGCGTCCCGACGGCAAGACCCAGGTCACCATCGAGTACGACGGCGACAAGGCCGTCCGCCTCGACACGGTCGTCGTCTCCTCGCAGCACGCCTCCGACATCGACCTGGAGTCGCTGCTCGCGCCCGACATCCGCGAGTTCGTCGTGGAGCACGTGCTCAAGCAGCTCGTCGAGGACGGCATCAAGATCGACACCGATGGCTACCGGCTGCTCGTGAACCCGACCGGCCGCTTCGAGATCGGCGGCCCGATGGGCGACGCCGGCCTCACCGGCCGCAAGATCATCATCGACACCTACGGCGGCATGGCCCGCCACGGCGGCGGCGCCTTCTCCGGCAAGGACCCCTCCAAGGTCGACCGCTCGGCCGCCTACGCGATGCGCTGGGTCGCCAAGAACGTCGTCGCCGCCGGCCTCGCCGCGCGCTGCGAGGTCCAGGTCGCCTACGCGATCGGCAAGGCCGAGCCCGTCGGCCTCTTCGTCGAGACCTTCGGCACCCACACGGTCGAGCCCGAGAAGATCGAGAACGCCATCGCCGAGGTCTTCGACCTCCGCCCGGCCGCGATCATCCGCGACCTCGACCTGCTGCGCCCGATCTACTCCCAGACCGCCGCCTACGGCCACTTCGGCCGCGAGCTGCCGGACTTCACCTGGGAGCGCACGGACCGCGTGGACGCGCTGAAGAAGGCCGCAGGCCTGTAAGCGGGACGCACTCCACCGAAGCCCGGCCCCCTCACGGGGTGCCGGGCTTCGGTCGTGTCCGGCTGTCGGTGACGTCTGGTAGGTATGGGGCCGTGAGCAGCGACGACGAGAAGCACGAGGAGCCCGAGCAGCTCGCGCTCATCCGGGAGACCGTGCGGAAGGCCAAGGTGCCGCGGGCCAAGCCGCGGACCTGGCGGGGGGCCGCGCTGGCCAAGGAGCTGCCGGTCGCCCGGGTCGTCGTCAACAAGGGGGCCCTCCACCTCGACCAGTTCTTCGACTATGCGGTCCCCGAGGAGTTGGACGGGGCCGCCCGGCCCGGGGTCCGGGTCCGGGTGCGCTTCGGCGCGGGCGCCCACCAGGTCAAGAACGGGCGGCGCGAAGGCGGTCGGCTCATCGACGGGTTCCTCGTCGAGCGCCGGGCCGCTTCGGACTACTCCGGGCCGCTGGCCGCGCTCGCCGACGTCGTCTCGCCCGAGCCGGTGCTCGGACCCGAACTGCTCGGCCTCGCCCGGGCCGTCGCCGACCGTTACGCGGGAAGCCTCGCCGACGTGCTGCAGCTCGCCGTGCCGCCGCGCAGCGCCCGCGCCGAGTCCCGTCCCTCCCCGGCCCCGCTGCCGCCGCCCGGGCCGCCGGAGCCGGGGAGCTGGACGCGGTACGAGCGCGGCCCGGCCTTCCTGGACTCCCTCGCGCGCGGCGGGACCCCCCGCGCCGTGTGGAGCGCCCTGCCGGGGCCCCACTGGGCCCAGGAGATCGCCCGGGCCGTCACCGCCACCCTCGCCTCCGGGCGGGGCGCCCTCGTCGTCGTCCCCGACGGGCGGGCCGCCGGCCGGGTCGACGCGGCGCTGACCGGGATCCTGGGGGAGGGGCGGCACGCGCTGCTCACCGCCGAGGCGGGCCCCGAGAAGAGGTACGCGCAATGGCTCGCCGTGCGGCGCGGCGCCGTGCGGGCCGTCGTCGGCACCAGGGCGGCGATGTTCGCTCCCGTGCAGGACCTCGGGCTCGTTGTCATCTGGGACGACGGCGACGGCAGCCACAGCGAGCCGCACGCCCCCCAGCCCCATGCGCGCGAGGTGCTGCTCCTGCGCGCCGCCCGCGACCGTTGCGCCTTCCTCCTCGGCTCCCCGAGCTGCACCGTCGAGGCCGCCCAGCTCGTCGAATCCGGTTGGGCGAAGCCGCTCAGACCGGGGCGGGAGGAAGTCCGCAAGGCGGCCCCCCTGATCCGTACGGTGGGGGACGGCGAGCTCGCCCGGGACGAGGCCGCGCGCGCCGCCCGACTGCCCTCGCTCGCCTGGCGGACCGTACGGGAGGGGCTCCGGACCGGACCGGTCCTCGTGCAGGTGCCCCGCCGGGGGTACGTGCCGAGACTGGCCTGCGAGCGCTGCCGCACGCCCGCCCGCTGCCGACACTGCGCCGGCCCCCTGGAAGCCCCCGAGCAGCAGGAACTGCGCTGTGGCTGGTGCGGACGCGGCGCCGACGACTGGCACTGTGCGGAATGCGGTTCCGCCCGGCTGCGGGCCCAGATCGTGGGCGCGCGACGGACGGCGGAGGAACTCGGCCGGGCCTTTCCCGCGGTTCCGGTGCGGACCTCCGGGCGTGACCACGTCCTCGACAGCGTGCCCGGCCGCCCCGCGCTCGTCGTCTCCACGCCGGGGGCCGAGCCCGTCGCCGACGGCGGCTACGCGGCCGCGCTGCTCCTCGACGGCTGGGCCATGCTGGGCCGTCCCGACCTGCGTGCCGGAGAGGAGGCGCTGCGTCGCTGGATCGATGCGGCCTCCCTGGTCCGGGGGCAGGCCGAGGGCGGCACGGTCGTCGTGGTCGCCGAGCCGACGCTCCGTCCGGTGCAGGCGCTCGTCCGCTGGGACCCGGTCGGGCACGCCCAGCGCGAGCTGGCCGAGCGGACCGAGCTGGGCTTTCCTCCGGTCTCCCGGATGGCGGCCGTGACCGGACCGCCGGCGGCCGTCGAAGGCTTCCTGGCGACGGCCGGGCTGCCGGCGGGCGCCGAGGTGCTCGGGCCCGTGCCGCTGCCCGTCGTCCGCGCCGGAGGTCCCCGCAGGCCGGGCGATCCGCCGGCGGGCGAGCAGTGGGACCGGGCCCTGGTCCGGGTCCCCCGGGGCGGCGGCGCGGCCCTGGCGGCGGCCCTGAAGCAGGCCCGGGCGGCACGGCTGGCACGCGGCGGAGCGGAGCCGGTACGGATCCGCATCGACCCCCCGGACATCGGCTGAGGGGGCGTTCCCGGACGCACCGCGGCCGCCCGGCCCCCTGTCGGGGCGGGGCGGCCGTGCTGTCCGCGGGTCCTGGGCGATCAGCCGTTGCGCGGTCCGGGGAGGGCCGAGGCGCGGGTGTCCTCGCGGAGGGTGGAGCTGCCCGAGGTGGGCTGGGGCGGCATCGAGCGGGCGGCGGGGACCGAGGGGAGCGTGTGGGGCGCACCGGCCTCCACCGTCTGCTCCTGCTCCACGGCCGCGCCCTGCTGGGGCGCGCGCCGAGCGCCGTAGCGGCGGTGGACGGCCTGCTTGGTGACCCCGAGTGCGGAGCCCACCGCGTCCCAGGAGAATCCGAGCGAGCGGTCGAAGTCCACCGCGGCGGTCACCAGGGTCTCGACGCTGTCCCGCAGCTCCTGGGCGAGCCGTACGGTCGGGGCTGGCGCGCGCCCGTAGACGACGAAGCCCGTCGACGGGCCGGAGCGGCGAGGTCGGTAGACGTTGCCCAGCTGGGCCGTGAGCGTGCGCAGTGCGTCCACCTGCCGCCGGACCCGCTCGATGTCCCGCACCAGCAGGTGCAGGCTCGCCCGGGCTTGGGCGTCGTGGGCTGCGTGTTCGGCCATGTGAAAGCCTCTCGAACCGGCATCAAGGGGGCGGGCCGCCGGAGGGGAACAGCGGCCCGGTTCGGTCAATCTCTCTTGACCAACGCGCCACCGGGAGTTGGGTCACGGTGCGGGGGCGCAGACGCATATGCGCAGGGCGCTCGTCCTCCCGTACGCCCCCTCGCGAGGTCCCGCCTAGACTGGTGCGTCGCCCACAACGCCCCCGGAGAGACAGGCAGTCGCCCCCCATGAAGCTCGTCTTCGCAGGCACCCCCGAGGTCGCCGTTCCCGCCCTGGACGCCCTGCTCGCCTCCGGGCGGCACGAGGTGGCCGCCGTGGTCACCCGACCGGACGCCCCGGCGGGGCGCGGTCGGCGGCTCGTCGCCAGCCCGGTGGCCCAGCGGGCGGAGGAGGCCGGGATCGAGGTGCTGAAGCCGGCCAGGCCCCGCGACGAGGACTTCCTCGCCCGGTTGCGGGAGATCGCCCCGGACTGCTGCCCGGTCGTCGCCTACGGCGCCCTGCTGCCGAAGGTCGCCCTCGACATCCCCGCCCGCGGCTGGGTCAACCTGCACTTCTCGCTCCTGCCCGCCTGGCGCGGTGCCGCGCCCGTGCAGCACTCCTTGATGGCCGGCGACCAGGTGACGGGCGCCTCCACCTTCCTGATCGAGGAGGGCCTCGACTCCGGCCCGGTCTACGGGGTGGTCACCGAGGACATCCGCCCCACCGACACCAGCGGCGACCTGCTCACCCGGCTCGCCTTCGCGGGTGCGGGCCTGCTCGCCGCGACCATGGACGGCATCGAGGACGGTGCGCTCCAGGCCGTTCCGCAGCCCGTCGAGGGCGTCACCCTCGCCCCCAAGATCCAGGTCGAGGACGCCCACGTCGACTTCGCCGCGCCCGCGCTCCGGGTGGACCGCGTGGTCCGCGGCTGCACCCCCGCCCCCGGTGCCTGGACGGTCTTCCGCGGCGAGCGCCTCAAGCTGATCCAGGTCGCCCCCCTGCCGGACCGCACCGACCTCGCCCCGGGCGAACTCGTCGCCGGCAAGAACGACGTCTACGCGGGCACCGGCTCGTACGCCGTCGAGCTGCTCTGGGTGCAGCCCCAGGGCAAGAAGCCGATGAAGGCCGCAGACTGGGCCCGCGGGGTGCGCATCGCCCCCGGTGAGCGGCTGGGAGCATAGGCGCGGGCGGCTCCGCGGGCGACGTAGGCTGGGAGCGTTCGACCCTCTTCAGCACGTCACGCGGAGCACCTTTTGAGCGAGCAGGCACGTCGTCGTCCCCACAAGCCCTACCGGCGGCCCCAGAAGGACCCCGTCCGGATGCTGGCCTTCGAGGCGTTGAGGGCGGTGGACGAGCGGGACGCCTATGCGAACCTGGTGCTGCCGCCGCTCCTGAAGAAGGCCCGGGAGAAGGGCGACTTCGACGGACGGGACGCAGCGCTCGCCACCGAGCTCGTGTACGGGACGCTGCGCCGCCAGGGCACCTACGACGCGGTCATCGCGGCCTGTGTGGACCGGCCGTTGCGCGAGGTCGACCCGCCCGTCCTCGACGTCCTGTCGCTCGGCGCCCACCAGCTCCTCGGCACCCGGATCCCGACCCACGCCGCCGTCTCCGCCAGCGTCGAGCTGGCCCGGGTGGTGCTGGGCGACGGCCGGGCCAAGTTCGTGAACGCCGTGCTCCGCAAGATCTCGCAGCAGGACCTCGACGCCTGGGTGCAGCAGGTGGCCCCACCGTACGAGGAGGACGCCGAGGACCACCTCGCCGTCGTGCACTCGCACCCCCGCTGGGTCGTCTCTGCGCTGTGGGACTCCCTCGGCGGTGGTCGCGCCGGGATCGAGGACCTCCTGGAAGCGGACAACGAGCGCCCCGAGGTCACCCTCGTCGCCCGGCCCGGTCGTGCCACCACCGAGGAGCTCGCCGCGGCCACCGAGACCCTGCCCGGCCGCTGGTCGCCGTACGCCCTGCGGATGGCCGAGGGCGGTGAGCCCGGTGCCATCGGGGCGGTGAAGGAGGGACGGGCCGGGGTCCAGGACGAGGGGAGCCAGCTGGTGGCGATCGCCCTGGCGAACGCCCCCCTGGACGGGGCCGACGGCCGCTGGCTCGACGGTTGCGCAGGGCCCGGCGGCAAGGCCGCGCTCCTCGCGGCCCTCGCCTCCGAGCGGGGGGCCGCGCTGCTCGCCTCCGAGAAGCAGCCGCACCGCGCCCGTCTCGTGGAGCGCGCCCTGGCCGGCAACCCCGGCCCCTACCAGGTGATCGCTGCCGACGGCACCCGCCCGCCGTGGCGTCCCGGCTCCTTCGACCGGGTCCTCATGGACGTGCCCTGCTCGGGGCTGGGCGCCCTGCGCCGCCGTCCCGAGGCCCGCTGGCGCCGCCGTCCCGAGGACCTGGACGCCTTCGCCCCGCTCCAGCGGGCCCTGCTCACCGAGGCCCTGCGGGCCGTGCGCGTCGGCGGCGTGGTGGGGTACGCGACCTGTTCGCCGCACCTGGCCGAGACCCGGGTGGTCGTCGACGACGTCCTGAAGAAGGTGGGCGGTGCCGAGCTGATCGACGCCCGCCCGCTGATGCCCGGCGTTCCGGCGCTCGGCGAGGGGCCGGACGTGCAACTGTGGCCGCATCTGCACGGTACGGACGCCATGTACCTGGCGCTGCTGCGCCGAACCGGCTGACCGCTCGGTCGTCCCCCCTTCGATCGCCTGACCGTAATCTCCCGGTCCGTACGGGTCCTGGACTCGTCACTTCGTACCGAAAATGGTCTGGACCGGAATCGGAACCGCCCAGCGGCAAAGAAGTGCCCAAGAACGTGGGAGGCTTGGCACATGGCGCAGATCAATCCCAGCATTCTGTCCGCGGACTTCGCCCGGCTCGCCGATGAGGCGAAGGCGGTCGGCGGGGCCGACTGGTTGCACGTCGACGTGATGGACAACCACTTCGTGCCCAACCTGACGCTGGGCGTGCCGATCGTGGACTCGCTGGCCCGTGCGACGGACACCCCGCTCGACTGCCACCTGATGATCGAGGACCCCGACCGCTGGGCCCCCCAGTACGTGGAGGCCGGTGCGGGTTCGGTGACCTTCCACGTCGAGGCGGCCGCCGCACCGGTGCGGCTGGCCCGGGAGATCCGGGCCAAGGGGGCGCGCGCCTCGATGGCGCTCAAGCCGGCCACTCCGATCGAGCCCTACGAGGACCTGCTCCCCGAGCTCGACATGCTGCTCATCATGACCGTCGAGCCCGGCTTCGGCGGACAGGCCTTCCTCGACATCATGCTGCCCAAGATCCGCCGCACCCGTGAACTGATCTCCAAGCACGGTCTGGAGCTCTGGCTCCAGGTCGACGGAGGGGTCTCCGAGTCCACGATCGAGCGGTGTGCCGAAGCCGGCGCCGACGTCTTCGTCGCCGGTTCCGCGGTGTACGGAGCGACGGATCCGGCCGGTGCCGTCGCCTCGCTCCGGGCCCGCGCGGAGGCGGCGACGGCCTCTGCCGCGTGGGCGTGTGGCCACTGAGCTTCCGGTGGATGAACGCGGTCCGTCGGGCCGTCGACAGGACTGATCAAGGCCCGCCGGATCTGACAGGATGGACGGCGAGTCCAAAGTGTGAACAACAGCGGTACCTGAACAGCGGTACGTGAACAGCAGTGAGGAGATCGCGGTGGCGGGAATGTCGGCGGGACGATCAGCCCTGCGGATGGGCCCCGCGGAGCTGGTGCAGGCGGCGGCCATGGCCCGCCGCTTCTACCTCGAGGGCAAGTCCAAGATCCAGATCGCCGAGGAGTTCGGCGTGAGCCGCTTCAAGGTGGCCCGGGTGCTGGAGACCGCCCTGGAGCGCGATCTCGTGCGGATCGAGATCCGCGTACCGGCCGAGCTGGACGCCGAGCGCTCCGACGCGCTGCGGGCCCGCTACGGGCTGCGGCACGCGGTCGTCGTGGAGTCCCCGGCGGAGGGCGACGACGAGTCCCCCGACCCGGAGAACCTCGGAGAGGTCGCGGCCGACCTGCTCGGCGAGCTGGTCACCGAGGGCGACGTCCTCGGCCTGGCCTGGGGCCGCTCCACCATCCACATGGCGGCGGCCCTCGACCGCTTGCCGCCCTGCACCGTCGTCCAGCTCACCGGCGTGTACGACGCGGGGACCGCGGAGCGCGGCTCGGTCGAAGCGGTGCGCCGCGCCGCCCAGGTCTCGGGCGGGGAAGCCCACCCCATCTATGCGCCCATGCTGCTGCCCGACCCGGCGACGGCCGCCGCCCTGCGCAACCAGACCGGCATCGCGCGTGCCTTCGAGTACTTCGACAAGGTGACCGTCGCCTGCGTCTCCATCGGCTCCTGGGAGCCGGGCATCTCGACCGTGCACGACATGCTCTCCGACGCCGAGCGCGCCCACTACGCCTCGCTGGGCGTCGCCGCCGAGATGTCCGCCCACCTCTTCGACGCCGAGGGGCGCCGGGTCGGTCGTGACCTCGGCGAGCGCTGCATCACCGTCGAGGCGGATCGGCTCCGCCGGATCCCCGAGGTCGTCGCGATCGCGGGCGGCCAGCGCAAGGCGGCGGCGATCGGTGCGGTGCTCCGCTCCGGCCTCGTCACCAGCCTGGTCACGGACCGTGCCGCGGCGGACTACCTGCTGACCCAGTCGAACCCGGGCACGCACCCGGCCCTCGACCGCAAGGACCCCGACGGCAGTTGAGCGCCGCTGCCCGTCGGCGAGGGGGCGGAGCCGTTCCGTGACGGTATGTTCGGGGCATGTTGCTCCGGCCCCTGCGCGTGCTCCTCGCGCTCGTCCTCGCCGTCTTCCTGGCCGGGTGCTCCTCGGCCGGTGGCGGTGCCGCCCCGGCTGCTCCCCGCACCCCCACGGCCGCCACCGGCGTCGGGGCTTCCGGACTCCCCGTCGTGCGGATGTCGGAGCTGCCGCCCGAGGCGCACCGGACCCTCGACCTCATCGCGCGCGGCGGTCCCTTCCCGTACGCCAAGGACGGCGCCGTCTTTTCCAACTTCGAGCGGTTGCTGCCCCGAGAGGCGCGCGGCTACTACCACGAGTACACCGTGAAGACCCCCGGTGCACGCGATCGGGGGGCCCGCCGGATCGTGACCGGGGGGAACGGCGAGGCGTACTACACCGCCGACCACTACGCGAGCTTCCGGGAGGTGGTCGCCGATGAGGCATGAGGACCCCGTCCTGTTGGACCTGTCCGGAGTCACGGACAAGGCCGTGTTCATGGACCGCATCGCCGAGGTGCTCGCCCTGCCCGACTGGTTCGGTCGCAACTGGGACGCCCTCGCGGACTGCCTCGGCGACCTGCCCGGACCCGTCACCCTCGTGGTGACCGGCTGGCAGGGGTACGCGGAGACCCACCCGCACGACTGGCGGACGGCCCAGGAGGTCTTCGCCACGGCCGTCGACGAGAGCCCCGGTGGCCTCTCCGTCCTCCTTGCCCTCGGGGCCCCTTCGGAGGATCGTACGAAGCGCCTGCCGTAAGCCTCGGAGGATCAGCCCGGGGCTGGTATTCGTACGGGCGTGGGACAATGAACTACGTGCTTTTTCCCCTGGCTGAAATGCCTAGGGGCCGATCCGAACGACTGGGATGTCAGCACGTGCGTTTCCTCAATGACGTCAAGCCGCCCTACGACCTGACGTACGACGATGTGTTCATGGTGCCGAGCCGCTCGGCCGTCGGTTCCCGCCAGGCGGTGGACCTCTCCTCGCCGGACGGAACCGGGACGACGATCCCGCTCGTCGTGGCCAACATGACCGCCATCGCCGGCCGTCGAATGGCCGAGACCGTCGCCCGCCGCGGCGGGCTGGTCGTCATCCCGCAGGACATCCCGATCGAGGTCGTCACCGACGTCATCGGATGGGTGAAGAGCCGTCACCACGTGCTCGACACCCCGATCGTCCTGGAGCCGCACCAGACCGTCGCCGACGCGCTGTCCCTGCTGCCCAAGCGCGCCCACGACGCCGGTGTCGTCGTCGACGAGAACCGCCGCCCGGTCGGCGTCGTCACCGATGCGGACCTCTCCGGCGTGGACCGCTTCACCCAGCTCTCCGAGGTCATGTCCAAGGACCTGCTGCTCCTGGACGCCGACATCGACCCGCGCGAGGCCTTCAACACCCTCGACGGGGCCAACCGTCGTTACGCCCCCGCGGTGGATGCCGAAGGCAAGCTGGTCGGCATCCTCACCCGCAAGGGCGCCCTGCGCGCGACCCTCTACAGCCCGGCCGTCGACAAGGACGGCAAGCTGCGGATCGCCGCCGCCGTCGGCATCAACGGCGACGTCGCCGGCAAGGCCAAGCAGCTGCTCGACGCGGGTGTCGACACCCTCGTCATCGACACGGCGCACGGCCACCAGGAGTCGATGATCAGCGCGATCCGCACGGTGCGGGGGCTCGACCCGCAGGTGCCGATCGTCGCGGGCAACATCGTCGCCGCCGAGGGCGTCAAGGACCTCATCGAAGCGGGCGCGGACATCATCAAGGTCGGTGTCGGCCCCGGCGCGATGTGCACCACCCGCATGATGACCGGCGTGGGGCGCCCGCAGTTCTCCGCCGTCCTGGAGTGCGCCGCCGAGGCGAAGAAGTACGGCAAGCACGTCTGGGCCGACGGTGGCGTCCGTCATCCGCGCGACGTCGCCATGGCGCTCGCCGCCGGTGCCTCCAACGTGATGATCGGCTCCTGGTTCGCCGGCACGTACGAGTCCCCGGGCGACCTCCAGCAGGACGCCAACGGCCGGCTCTACAAGGAGTCGTTCGGCATGGCTTCGGCCCGCGCCGTCAAGAACCGGACCTCGGAGGAGTCCGCGTACGACCGCGCCCGCAAGGCGCTGTTCGAGGAGGGCATCTCCACCTCGCGCATGTTCCTGGACCCGCAGCGTCCGGGCGTCGAGGACCTGATCGATTCGATCATCGCGGGCGTCCGTTCCTCCTGCACCTACGCCGGTGCCGCCTCGCTCGCCGAGTTCGAGGAGAAGTCCGTGGTCGGCATCCAGTCCGCCGCCGGCTACGCCGAGGGCAAGCCGCTCCACGCCAGCTGGAGCTAGTCCCGCGTGCGTCGTGGGCCCCGGGGAGGTTCCCTGGGCCCACGGCGTTTCCGTCCCGTTCCCTTCCCGCCGCCCTTCCCGCGCGGCATCCGCCGGGTCAGGCCTCGGCCGTGCCCGGGAGGCACGGGCCCAGGGCCTCCGCCACGGCCCGTGCGATCCGGGCATGTCCGGCGTCGTTCGGGTGCAGGCCGTCGGCCAGGTGTTCCGGGCCGAGCAGCGGGCGCCCCGGGAGGACCGACAACCGGCCGTCGCCCTCGGCCGCCAGGTCCCGACCGGCCCGCTCCATGGCCCTGCGTAGCTCCGTCAGGGTGGCGCCGAGGGCGTTGCGGGTGTGCTCGGCCTCCGGGCGCAGCACGGGGGAGACGATCAGCAGCGGGCTGTCGGGATGGCCCCGGCGGACGAGTCCGACGAAGGCGCGGACCGTTGCGTACAGCCAGTCGGCGGTGGCGGGCACCCGGGACCAGCAGTTGGTGCCGAAGGCGAGGGTGACGGCTTCGCCGGGGAGCCGCGCCAGCTGCTCGGCCAGCGGCAGCTCGCCCCTGGCCCCGCCCGCGTACCCCAGGTTGACCGGATCCAGGCCCAGCAGCCGCCCTGCCGTGGCCGGCCAGGAATGTGCCGGGCGGGTCGACCACCAGCCCTCGGTGATGGAATCGCCGTGGACGAGCCAGCGCGGCCGGGGCGGGGCGGGGGCTAGGTGCCCTCCGACGGCGCGCAGGGCGAGTGGCACCGGAGCCTGCCCCTCCGGCAGGTGCACGGTGAAGACGCCGCCGTGCGCGGGCAGCGGAAGGGTGACGACGGCCTCGGCGGCCGGAGCGGTGCAGGTCTCCCCGACGAACCGGTTGCCCTGCCAGAGGGCGAAGCAGTGCCGCAGTGCGCGCAGCGGGTCGTCCGCCGGGGGGACGGCCGCCCGGTAGCGCAGTTCCACCGCGCGCGTGCCGGGCGCGGCCCTGAATTCGATCCGCACGCCGATGGGCAGCGCGGCCCGCTCGGCGGTGTCCCACGGCAGCCGGGCGAGGTCTTCGGGATCGGCGCGCACGGGCCGGTCCCCGTCCAGCCAGGCCGTGCCGCGCAGATAGGGAGCCGGGTCGAGCCAGCCCACTGGTGCCTCCGATCGGAAGTCGTCGGGAAGGTGCGTCAGCAGCCCGCAGGATCGGTCATCGGGCGTGAGGAGTCCCTCTGCGTGACCGTGCCGGTTCACACCCCGATGTGCCGATTCATGCGGGTGAACGCAATGTTTACCCGCCTGCGCCCGAAGTGCGCAATGATCATGCGGGATTGCGCAACAACACTGCATTACGACTGCGAACCTCCGCCCCTTAGGCTCGTGCCCCGTACCAGGAGTGGCGGCGACCGCCTGCTCGGCGGTCCCCGTCCCCCGCGGGCTTGCTCCGGCATGCCCGCACACACCGCCGCGGTCGCCTCCTCAACCACAGGCAGCGATAAGGAGCCTCCGCAGTGCTGGATCAAGGCGCAGCCCCGCCGGTCGACGAAGCGACCACCTCGAAGACCTCCGCCCTTGGCGCGCTCATCCGTCGAAAGCCAGTGGAAGACCTGGTCAACGAGGGAGGGCAGGGTGAGGGCGGCAGCCTCCGTCGATCGCTCTCGATGTGGCAGCTGACGATGATCAGCATCGGTGCCACGCTCGGCACCGGCATCTTCGTGGTCCTCGGGGAGGCCGTCCCGAAGGCCGGTCCGGCCGTCACGATCGCCTTCGTCATCGCCGGTCTCACGGCCCTGTTCTCGGCGCTCTCGTACGCCGAGCTGGCCGGCACGATACCGGTCGCCGGCTCCTCCTACTCGTACGCGTACGCAACGATGGGTGAACTCGTCGCCTGGGTGTGCGGCTGGTGCCTGGTGCTGGAGTACGGCGTCTCCGTCGCGGCCGTGGCGGTCGGTTGGGGCGATTACCTGAACGAACTGCTCGACGGGACCCTCGGCTTCACGATCCCCGAGGTCCTCTCCTCGGCGCCCGGCGAGGGCGGCGTCATCGACCTGCCCGGCCTGATCGTCGTCCTGCTCGCGATGGTGTTCCTGCTCGGTGGCGCCCGCGAGTCCGCCGCGATCAACACGATCATGGTCGTGGTGAAGATCGCCGCTCTGGTGCTCTTCTGCGCCATCGGCTTCATGGGATTCAAGTCCGGCAACTACAAGGACTTCATGCCGCTCGGCACGGCCGGCGTCAGCGCCGCCGGCGCGAGTCTGTTCTTCTCGTACATCGGCTTCGACGCCGCCTCCACGGCCGGCGAGGAGGCGAAGGACCCCAAGCGCGACCTGCCCCGCGCGATCATGCTTTCGCTGCTCATCGTCACCGTGCTCTACGTCCTGGTCGCGGCCGTCGCGGTCGGGGCGTGGAACTGGAAGGAGTTCGAGGGCTCCGAGGCCACCCTCGCGGCGATCATGAACGACGTCACCGGCCAGACCTTCTGGGGCACCATGCTCGCCGCCGGCGCGGTCATCTCCATCGCCAGCGTCGTCCTCACCGTCCTCTACGGCCAGACCCGCATCCTCTTCGCGATGTCCCGCGACGGCCTGGTCCCCAGGGTCTTCGGCAAGGTCAGCGGCAAGACCGGCACCCCCCGCGTGAACACGGTCATCGTGTCGCTCTTCTGCGGCCTGCTCGCCTCCGTCGTCCCGCTGGGCAAGCTCGTCGACGCCACCAGCATCGGCACCCTCTTCGCCTTCGGCCTGGTCAACATCGCGGTCATCGTGCTCCGCGTCACCCGCCCCGACATGCCGCGCACCTTCAAGGTGGCGCTCGGTCCGGTCTTCCCGGTGCTCGGCTTCGTCTTCTGCGCCTACAACATGTTCAACCTCGACGCCTTCACCTGGGGGGTCTTCGGTTGCTGGATGGCCGCCGGGCTCGTGTTCTACTTCCTGTACGGCATGCGCCGCTCCCGTCTGGCCCCGGCAGAGCCCTCAGCAGAGAAGTGATCCACCCGTAGTGCGACTCAACGACCTCGACGAACGCATCGTCCACGCCCTCGCGGAGGACGCCCGACGCAGTTACGCCGACATCGGCTCGATGGTCGGACTCTCCGCGCCCGCGGTGAAGCGGCGCGTGGACCGGCTCCGGGCCGAGGGCGCCATCACCGGCTTCACCGTACGGGTGGACCCGGCGGCGCTCGGCTGGGAGACCGAGGGCTTCGTGGAGATCTACTGCCGCCACAACACCTCGCCCGACGACATCCGGCGGGGTCTGGAGCGCTACCCCGAGGTGGTGTCCGCGTCGACCGTCACCGGCGACGCGGACGCCGTCGTCCAGGTCTTCGCCTCGGACATGCGCCACTTCGAGCGCGTCCTGGAACGCATCGCGGGCGAGCCCTTCGTGGAGCGCACCAAGTCCGTCCTGGTGCTCTCGCCGCTCCTGCGGCGCTTCTCCTCGGGCTCGCCCGCCTGAGGAGGAGGACCGTCCCTCGCACTCGGGGCGCTGCGGGCCGTGCTTCCCGCAGCGCCCCGAGCCGTTGCGCGGTCCGCCCGGCCGTCCGGCCGCACCGCAGGGACGCCACCTCGAACATCGTCCGTCCCCTCGAACGCCGCCGGTCCCCTCCACGACCTCCTCGAACGGCACGCGGCGGGGATCCTTCCCCCGCTCCGAGCCGCACGCAACGAATCGACGCTCCGGCCGCGGATCGCGCAACGCTTCGACGGTCGGTCCGCAACGCTGCCGCCTTGTCCCGGCCGAGCACGAAACCGTACCGTTTTTTACGTCTTCTCCTTGTACTCCGAGCACCAAGGACCGCCCATGCCCGCGCTGCGCACCGCCCTGCTCCAGAGCTCCGGAGAGCTCGGTGACGTGGCCGCCAACCTCAAGGTCCTCGACGAGGCCGCCGCCCGGGCCGCAGCCGCCGGCGCCGGCCTGCTGCTCGCCCCCGAGCTGTTCCTCACCGGCTACGCCATCGGCGCCGACCTGGCGCGTCTGGCCGAACCGGCCGACGGGCCCTCCGCGCGCGCCGTCGCGGTGATCGCCGCACGTCACGGGCTGGCCATCGGCTACGGATATCCGGAGCGGGACGCCGATCAGCACGGCGTCCTGTACAACTCCGCACAGCTCATCGGTGCCGACGGAGCCCCCCTCGCGCAGTACCGCAAGACGCACCTCTTCGGTGACTTCGAGCTCGCCTGGTTCACCCCCGGTGACCGTGCCGTCGTCCAGGCGGAGCTCCACGGACTCACCGTCGGCATGATGATCTGCTACGACGTCGAGTTCCCCGAGAACGTCCGGGCGCACGCACTGGCCGGCACGGACCTCCTCCTCGTGCCGACCGCGCTCATGCACCCGGCCGAGATCGTGCCCCTGTCCGTGGTGCCGGTCCGCGCCTTCGAGAACCAGCTCTACATCGCGTACGCCAACAGGACCGGCCCCGAGGGCGACTTCGAGTTCGTCGGCCTCTCCACCCTGGCCGGCCCCGACGGCACCCCCCGGGCCCGCGCCGGACGGGGCGAGGACCTCGTCGTCGGCGAGGTCGACCCGGCCCTCCTCGCAGCCTCCCGCGAGGAGAACCCCTACCTCCGTGACCGGCGCCCCGGCCTCTACGGCCCCCTCGTCTGAGCCCCAGCCCCCGCCGCCCCACCCCCTTTCCGCGCAAGGAGTCCGTACCCCATGACGTCCACGGTGCCCACGACCGCCGTTCCGCACAGCGACGGCCAGCCGCCGATCACGATGTTCGGTCCGGACTTCCCCTACGCCTACGACGACTTCCTCGCCCACCCGGCCGGCCTCGGCCAGATACCGGCCACCGAGCACGGCACCGAGGTCGCCGTCATCGGCGGAGGCCTCTCCGGCATCATCGCCGCGTACGAGCTGATGAAGATGGGCCTCAAGCCCGTCGTCTACGAGGCCGACCAGATCGGCGGCCGGCTGCGCACCGTCGGTTTCGAGGGCACCGGTGCCGAAGGCCTGACCGCGGAGATGGGCGCCATGCGCTTCCCGCCCTCCTCCACCGCGCTCCAGCACTACATCGACCTCGTCGGTCTGGAGACCAGCCCCTTCCCGAACCCGCTCGCCGAGGCCACCCCGTCGACCGTCGTCGACCTCAAGGGCGAGTCGCACTACGCCGAGACCATCGCGGACCTGCCGCAGGTCTACCGCGACGTGGCGGACGCCTGGAACAAGTGCCTCGACGAGGGCGCCGACTTCTCCGACATGAACCAGGCCATGCGGGAGCGCGACGTCCCCCGCATCCGCGAGATCTGGTCCAAGCTCGTCGAGAAGCTCGACAACCAGACCTTCTACGGCTTCCTCTGCGAGTCCGAGGCCTTCAAGTCCTTCCGCCACCGCGAGATCTTCGGCCAGGTCGGCTTCGGCACCGGCGGCTGGGACACCGACTTCCCGAACTCCATCCTGGAGATCCTCCGCGTCGTCTACACCGAGGCCGACGACCACCACCGCGGCATCGTGGGCGGCTCCCAGCAGCTGCCGCTGCGCCTGTGGGAGCGCGAGCCGGAGAAGATCGTCCACTGGGCGCCGGGCACTTCCCTCAGCTCCCTGCACGAGGGCTCCCCGAAGCCGGCCGTGACCCGGCTGAACCGCACCGCCGGCAACCGGATCACGGTCACCGACGCCTCCGGCGACATCCGCACCTTCCCGGCGGCGATCTTCACCGCCCAGTCCTGGATGCTGCTGTCCAAGATCGCCTGCGATGACTCGCTCTTCCCGATCGACCACTGGACGGCGATCGAGCGCACCCACTACATGGAGTCCTCCAAGCTCTTCGTGCCCGTCGACCGGCCGTTCTGGCTGGACGAGGCCGTCGACGACGAGGGGAACCCGACGGGCCGCGACGTCATGTCGATGACGCTCACCGACCGGATGACCCGCGGCACCTACCTCCTGGACGACGGCCCGGACAAGCCGGCCGTCATCTGCCTCTCGTACACCTGGTGCGACGACAGCCTGAAGTGGCTGCCGCTCTCGGCGAACGAGCGGATGGAGGTCATGCTGAAGTCGCTCGGCGAGATCTACCCGAAGGTCGACATCCGGAAGCACATCATCGGCAACCCGGTCACGGTCTCCTGGGAGAACGAGCCCTACTTCATGGGGGCCTTCAAGGCGAACCTGCCCGGCCACTACCGCTACCAGCGCCGCCTGTTCACCCACTTCATGCAGGACCGGCTGCCCGAGGACAAGCGGGGCATCTTCCTCGCGGGCGACGACATCTCCTGGACGGCGGGCTGGGCCGAGGGAGCGGTGCAGACGGCGCTCAACGCGGTCTGGGGCGTGATGCACCACTTCGGCGGCGGCACCGACGCCACGAACCCGGGGCCGGGCGACGTGTACGAAGAGATCGCCCCGGTCGAGCTGCCGGAGGACTGAGCACCGGTGCCGACACCGGGGTCAGGGCCTGGCGAGGGGGGTCAGCAGCATCCGCCCCACCAGGCCCACCGACCGGTCGAGGCGCTCGGTGAACTCCCCCGCTAACTCGGGGAGGCCGCGCAGTTGCCACAGCGACCGCGCGGCCAGCCAGGCGCCGTCCCTGGCCCGGTCCAGGCTCCAGCAGCCGAGCAGGTGGGTGAGCGGGTCCGCGACCTCCAAGAGGTCCGGGCCCGGCATCAGTTCCTCCCGGATGCGCTCCTCCAGGAGGACGAGGACGTCGCCGACCCGGTCGAACTCGTCCTCCAGGTCGGCCGGTGCGCACTCCAGGGTCCGGCAGGTGTCGACCACCGCGAGCGCCAGGTCGTGTCCGATGTGCGCGTTGATCCCGGCGAGCGCGAACTGCAGCGGCCGTACGCCGGGGTGGCGCCGGTAGTGGAAGAGGGGTCGCCAACAGGCGGGGACGGGTCGACCGGTGGTGACGGCGTCGACGGCCGCGAGGTAGCGCTCGGCGAACCGCACGTCGAGGGTGGCGGCAGCCCGCCGATCGGTGAACGCGTCCGATGCGATCGCGTGACCGATCTCTTCGGTCACCGTCAGGTAGACCCGGTTGAAGACGGCGACGCCGTCCGAGGGATGCCACGCCGCGCGGAGCGCCCGCATCCGGTCCACCACGGGGTCGACCGCGACGAACTGCCCGAGTTCCTGCCCGATCCGCTGGGTCTGCACCATGGGGGCAGGCTTCCAGTCGCGGGGGCCGGGAGGGAACTCCTCCGGCCGGGCTTCCCCAGAACGGGCGAATCACTCGGCTCTTCGACGCGTCCTCGGGCCCCGTCCCACGGGCCCGTACCGGAAGTCCCACGGCGTTTCCCGGTCCTCGGGCCGGGCCGGGCCGAAGGCCCGCAGCACGTGGTGCCCGGTGATGACGACGACCGTGCGGAGTGCGGTGCCGTCCACGGTCGTGGAGCCGCCCGCGTCGAAGGCGACGGCCCCGGGACTCTTCATCGAGCCCGTGGGGAGGGGCGGCGCTCCGAGTGCTGAGGCGTGGCCTTCCCGGACGTTGAACCGGTCGATAGGTTCGCCTCCACGAGATCACCACGGGCGGACGTGCACCATGCGGCTCCTTCCTGGCGGCAGCCCCTTCCTCCGGCGGCTTCCGCCGAGCGCAGCATGCTGGTCGAAGAGGCCGCCGAGCGCATCCACCTCCAGGAAGTCGACCCGCTGCCGAGGAGGGACGTCGTCATCGACGACTCGGTGTTCGCGCGTCCCCGGCGGCTGACGGGGAAGCGGTGGTCTCGCCGGCGTGGGGGAGCGGGGGAGTGGTCGAACGGGCGGTGGGGCCAAGGCCGTCGTGAACCCGGTCTAGGCGACCGGGCCGGCACTCCGTACCGGGGCCGGCGCCGGGGGCGCCGTCTCGCGGCCCCCGGCCCTCAGCACGCCCGCGCCGCACACGAGTCCCAGGGTCAGCAGGGTGACCAGACCGAAGGAGACGACCAGGGAGGTGGCATCGGCGATGCCACCGATCGCCGAGGGGGCGATGAGCCCCGAGGTGTAGGTGATCGTGGCGACGCCCGCAATGGCCTGGCTGGGGTTCGGGCCGCTGCGCCCGGCCGCGGCGAAGGCCAGCGGGACGACGACCGCGATGCCGAGGCCGATCAGGCCGAAACCGGCCATGGCGACCGCCGCGTGCGGGGCGAAGACCACCAGGAGGCCGCCGAGGGTGGCGACGGCGCCCCCGACCCGTACGGTGCGGACCGCCCCGAAGCGGTCCACGACCCGGTCGCCGGCCAAGCGGGCCACTGACATCGTCAGGGCGAAGGCGGTGGTGGAAGCCGCTGCGGCCCCTGCCGAGCCGTCCAGTGCGTCCCGCAGGTAGACCGCCGACCAGTCGAGGCTGGCACCCTCCGCGAACACCCCGCAGAAACCGACGGCGCCGATGACCAGGGCGGATTTCGGCGGCAGCGAGAAGCGCGGCGGCGGTTCTTCCTCCGGGGCGCCGCGCACGTCGAGCACCCCCTGGCAGAAGACCAGGCCCAGCGCGGTGAGCGCGAGGGCCGCGACCAGGTGGTGGAGCCGGGCGTCGCCGCCGAGGTGGGCGGCGACCGTGCCGGCGGCGGAGCCGAGCAGGGCGCCCACGCTCCACATGCCGTGGAGGCTCGACATGATGGACCGGTCGAGCCGGATCTCGGTCTCCACGCCCAGCGCGTTCATCGCCACGTCGGACATGCCGGCGGTCGCCCCGTACACGAAGAGCGCGCCGCACAACCCCCAGATGTTCGGGGCGAGCGAGGGGAGCGTGAGGGAGAGCGTCCACAGGACGAGCAGGCCGCGCAGCGCCGTGCGACCGCCGAAGCGGTGGGAAACGGCTCCGGCGAGCGGCATGGCGAGGGAGGCGCCGAGTGCGGGGAAGGCGAGCGCGAGTCCGAGCTGTCCGGCGCTGACGCCCGCGTGCTCCTGGATCCAGGGAATCCGGGTCGCGAAGCTGCCGGTGACCGCACCGTGGACGCAGAAGACGGCGGCCACGGCGAGGCGCGCGCGTCGGAGGTGCTCGGTGCTGGTGACGGTCCGCGCCGCCATGGGCCCTCCCGGGGGTCGTGGTGTGTCGCGTAAACTATCAGGAACCTTGCCTGATAAATAGTTTTCGAGGGAAGCCCAGCCCTCCGCGAGTCTGAGAGGATCGCCGCATGGCCGCATCCCCGAGCACCGCACGGGCCATCAACGACCGGCTCGCCCTGCGACTGCTCCAGGACGAAGGCCCGTTGACGGCCGCTCAGCTCAAGACGCTCACCGGACTCTCCCGCCCGACCGTCGCCGACCTGGTCGAGCGCCTCCAGGAGTCCGGGTTGGTGCACGTCGTCGGCGAGGCCGGGGCCGAGCGCCGCGGCCCCAACGCCAAGCTGTACGGGATCGTCGCCGACCGCGCGCACCTCGCCGCCCTCGACGTCCGCACCCGTTCGGTTTCCGTCACCGTCGCCGATCTCCTCGGCGCCACGCTCGCCGAGGCCACCGTGCCGGTGGGCGACGAGGGCGGCACCGCACCCGCCGTCGAGAAGGCGGTGGAGCTCCTGGAGCGGACCGTGAAGGACGCGGGCGCCGACCGGCTGCACAGCGTGGTCATCGGCGCTCCCGGCCTCATCGACCCCACCACCGGTGAGCTGCGCGACTCCTCGGGGCTGCCCGCTTGGCACCGGCTGCTCGTCACCGTCCTGCAGGAGCGCCTCCCCGCCCGGGTCCTCGCCGAGAACGAGACCAACCTCGCCGCCGTGGCGGAGCTCCGCGAAGGCGCGGCCCGCGACCGCGAGGACTTCGTCCTGTTCTGGCTCGGTCAGGGCGTCGGTTCCGCCGTGGTCCTCGACGGGAAGCTCCGGCGGGGGGCCTCGGGCGGAGCCGGCGAGATCGGTTTCCTCCCCGTTCCCGGCACCTCGGGGCTGCCCTCGGCCACCGGCTGCGACGGTGGTTTCCACGAGCTCGCCTGTGTGGCGGCCGTCCGGGAGCTCGCCGCGACCCACGGGGTCGATCCGGTCGAGGCGCTCGCCGAGGGGCGCGGTCCCTTCATCGACGCCCTCGCCCACCGCCTCGCGGTCGGTGCGGCTGCGGTCGTGTCCGTCCTCGACCCCGGCTGCGTGGTCCTCGGAGGGGAGACGGGGCACCGGGGAGGACCGGAACTCGCCGCGCGGGTCGGGGCCGAGCTCGCGGCCCTCTCACCGCTGCGCACCGAAGTCCGCGCCACGGCCCTCGGGGACGCGGCGGTCCTCCGCGGAGCCCTGCTCCGGGCCCGGGACGCAGCGCAGGAACAGCTGTTCCCCTAGGGCGCGCTCCGTTTCGGGGCGCGGGCCTCCGTGCGCAGCGACGACGGTCGAGGGGCTCCTCACCGCCGGAGCGCCCGTGCGGCCCGTGCGCACGCGGACGCGCCGCGCCCCGGACAGGGGGGCGCGGCGCGAAGCGGGCCCGGCGGCGGCAAGGGCCGTGAAGTCCGCCGCCGGGGGTTGGGGAGGGGGCGTCAGCAGGCGCCGAGGTCCTTCCAGACGCCCCAGTCGCCGGTCGTGCCGGGCTCCTCGTTCTGGGTCCACCACTGGGCCTTCCAGGTGTGGCCGTTGTGGGAGACCTCGGTGCCGCCGGTGTAGATGGTGCCGGCCACGTACGCCGGTGCGGTGCAGCCCGTGGGGGGCTCGGTGGTCGGCGGGGTGGTGGGCGGCGTGGTGGTCGGCGGGGTCGTGGGCTCCGTCGTCGGCGGGGTGGTCGGCGGGGTGGTGGTGCCCGGCTCCACGACCGTCGTGCCGCGCGCCAGGTCACCGACGAGGGCGTACGCCGTGCCGTTGATGTTCACCGTCCAGTTGGAGGGGGTGGACACCGGCAGGTAGTAGTTGAACGCCAGGTCGATCGTTGCGCCCGGGGCCAGCGACTGCCAGGCCGGGAGCTTGAGCGACACGCGGTGGAAGTCGCCCTTCAGCCCGCCCACGTTGGAGCCGGTGTGGTCGCTGCTGATGACCTTGGTGCCGAAGCCGGACTGGTCCGAGGCGTTGCTCGGGGCCGAGGTGCCGTAGTCGAACTGGAACTCGGTGCCGCCGGGCAGCGTCGTCGCCGTGTTGTTGGTGATCTTGATCTTCGGCGTGATCGGGTAGTTCGAGTCGCCCAGCTTGAACTCGGTGAACTGGGTGTCGATCTTCACGGCCTGGGTCGGCAGCGTCGCGTTGGACTTCTTCGCGCCGTACGGGGCGGCCGCCTTGAACTTGTCGTACATCAGCGAGGTGAGCGTGGAGCCCATCTCGTACTGGCCCTTGGTCGCGTTCCAGGCGTAGTCACCGGCCATCTCCCAGACCATGGTGCCGCCGATGCCGCGGTCGACCACGTAGTCGGCCTTCGCGGCCACGGACTGCTCGTCCTCGGTGGAGAGGAAGACCTTCTTCTCGGCGTTCCACAGCCACGGCGCGACCAGGGTCGAGTCGTACTTGCGGGCGTAGGTGCCGGTCAGGGTGGTGCCGGCCGGGAAGCCGTACTGCGTGACGTAGTCGCCGACGATCCCCTTCTCCAGGTTCTTGGCGTGCCACATCGGGTTGGAGCCGGCGGGCGACTCGACGCCGTTGGTGTCCTTGTCGTGCCACAGGTTGTCGATGCCGATGGCGCCGTCGCCGCACTTGGTCAGGCCGGATCCGGCCGGGCAGGTGGTCGCGGAGGCCTTGCCCCACAGGCCGTCGGTGCCGCCCTGCACGTTCTTGTGGCCGCGGGTGTAGTAGGGCAGGCCGATGTTGATGCGGCCGGCCGGCATCGAGCCGCGGAAGTAGTGGTAGGCCCAGTCGGTGTTGAGGTAGCCGATGTTGCCGTACTGCTGGCTGCCGTAGACGTTGGCGGCGGCGAGTTCGGCGTCCTTCCCGTCGTCGAAGAGGGAGGCGTTGGGGCCGACGTACTCGTTCCAGGCGCCGTGCAGGTCGTAGGACATGATGTTGACGTAGTCCAGATACTTCTGCATCTGGAAGGTCTCCATGCCGCGCAGCAGGTAGCCGGAGGAGGGGGCGGCGACGGTCAGCAGGTAGTGCTTGCCGTCGGTGGCGCCCGCCGTGTCCAGCTTCTCGCGCAGGGACTTCATGAGCGCCGCGTAGCCCTGCACGAGACCGGCGCGGCGCGCGTTGGCGAGCTGCCAGTCGAGCGGGTTGCCCGCGTCCTTCATCGTGGTCGGGTACTCGTAGTCGATGTCGACGCCGTTGAAGCCGTACTTCCGGATGAAGTCGACGGCGGAGGTGGCGAAGGTGTCGATCCCGGCCTGGTTGACCGAACCGTCGGCGTTGGTGGCCATCGAGTAGAAGCCGCCGGAGGCGACCCGGTCGCCGTTGTCGGCGAAGTAGCCGCCCGTCTCCGCCCAGCCGCCGACCGAGATCAGCGTCTTCACGTTCGGGTGCTGCTTCTTGAACTTGTTGAGCAGGTTGAAGTGGCCCTTGTAGGAGAACCCGGGGTCCATCTCCGCACCGGCGACGCCGGGCCAGGTCATTCCGGTGGCCGCGTTGTCCGGGCCGTCCGTGCCCACGGACAGTTTGTTGTCGCTGCCGACGTGACCGAAGGCGTAGTTGATGTGGGTGATCTTGTCCCACGGGATGTCCTTGGCCAGGTACGCGGGCTCGCCGTTCTTGCCGGTGCGCCAACCCGTGAAGTAGCCGATGACCCGGCGCTGGTGGTCCGCGCCCATCTTCTCGCGGCCGTCGGCGTCGTAGACCGAGCAGTAGGGGACGTCGACGCCCGGGGTCTTGTACAGGCCGTCGGGGCGACAGGACTCGTTGTCGGCCGCGTACGAGACGCCACCGGAGAGCGAGCTGAGCAGCAGTCCGGCGACGGCGGCGCCGGACGCGAGCAGCGAGGCTCTCTTGGTCGTGGGGGACAGCACGATCGGTTCCTCCTGGGGCGGGGAGTCTCCCCACGCCCTCGGGCGCGGGGGTCGGACGAACGCAACGAACAGGGGGGTGGAGCGTGTTGGGCCCGAGGAGTGCACGCCGCCGGACCGGTACCTCGGAGGTGACACGGACATTAAAAGGACTAGACCAGTGCGTCAATAGGTCTGGACCATAGAAGAGTTCTCCGAGGGGCTGTGACCCAGCCCACAGGACCCCGCTCCTGTCGACCGTCGTCGGCCGTGGCACACTGGCCCTGTATCAGCAGCAGCGCACTCCGGGGTCGGTGTAATTCCGAACCGGCGGTATAGTCCGCGACCCGTCCGCAGCCAGCGGCCGGTTGACCAGGTGAAATTCCTGGACCGACGGTGAAAGTCCGGATGGGAGGCAGTGCGCGGCGGGTGGCCCCTTTCGAGGGTGCGCCGGCCGTACGTCCGCTGGTCGTCGATCCCTCGTTGATCGGCGTACCCGGAAACACGGCCATCGGCGCATCCTGCCCGAGGTGTCCTTCCCGCTCCTTGTCGTCATCGACAGGCCCCGGAGTCCGTGCCCGAAGAGGCAGGAGGACCCGGTGGCCCAACAGGCCGACACCACCGCCATGCGACGCGCCGTCGAGCTCGCCGCCCGCGGTCTCGGCGCCACCAGCCCCAACCCCGTCGTCGGGTGCGTCATCACCGACGCCTCGGGCCACCGGGTGGGCGAGGGACACCACCAGCGCGCCGGCGGCCCCCACGCCGAAGTCCACGCCCTGCGCGAGGCGGGCGCCCTGGCCCGCGGCGGCACCGCCTACGTCACCCTCGAACCCTGCAACCACACCGGTCGCACCGGCCCTTGCGCCCAGGCCCTCATCGAGGCCGGGATCAGCCGGGTGGTGTACGCGGTCGGTGACCCGAACCCGCAGGCCACGGGCGGCGCCGACACCCTCAGGGCTGCCGGGGTCGAGGTCTCCCAGGGGCTCCTCGCCGACGAGGCCGAGGCGGGCAACATCGCCTGGCTCACCTCCGTGCGCCGCGGCCGGCCCTTCGTCCGCTGGAAGTACGCCGCCACCCTCGACGGCCGGATCGCCGCCGCCGACGGCACCTCCCGCTGGATCACCTCCGCCGAGTCCCGTGCCGACGTCCACCGGCTGCGCGCCGAGGCCGACGCCGTCGTCGTGGGCTCCGGCACCGCCCGTACCGACGACCCCCACCTGGCGGTGCGGGGCATCGAGGGCGCCGTGCAACCGCTGCGGGTCGTCGTCGACACCGAGGCGACCGCCGTCAAGCCCGGGTCCCGGGTCCTGGACGGCGCCGCGCCCACCCTGATCGCGATCGCCGAGGACGCCGGGACCACCCTCACGGAGGTCGTACGGCTCCCCAGGGCCGAGCGCGGCCTCTCCGTTCCCGCCCTCCTGGACGCCCTGCACGCACGCGGCGTCCGCTCCGTCCTCCTCGAAGGCGGCCCCACCCTCGCGGGCGCCTTCCTCGCCGCGGACGCCGTCGACCAGGTCGTCGGCTACCTGGCCCCGGTCCTCCTCGGCGCGGGCCCCACCGCCCTCGCCGACGCCGGAATCACCACCATCACCGAGGCGTTGCGGCTCCACATCACCGAGACCGCACCCATCGGACCCGACATCCGCATCACCGCCACCCTCAAGGGAGCCTGACCGTGTTCACCGGAATCGTCGAAGAGCTGGGCGAGGTCGTCGCCGTCGAGCAGCTGGAGGACGCCTCCCGCTTCCGACTGCGCGGCCCCCTGGTCACGGAAGGCGCCCAGCACGGCGACTCCATCGCCGTCAACGGTGTCTGTCTCACGGTCGTCGAGTTCGGCGACGGCGAGTTCACCGCCGACGTCATGGCCGAAACGCTCAAGCGTTCCAGCCTCGGCGCCCTCGGCGTCGGCTCCCGGGTCAACCTGGAGCGCCCCATGGCCGTGGGCGGCCGGCTCGGAGGCCACATCGTCCAGGGCCACGTCGACGGCACCGGCACCGTCCTGGAGCGAACCCCTTCCGAGCACTGGGAGCTCGTCAAGGTCGGTCTCCCCGCCCACCTTTCCCGGTACGTCGTGGAGAAGGGCTCGATCACGGTCGACGGCGTCAGCCTCACCGTCGTCGAGGTCGCCGACGACTGGTTCACCATCAGCCTCATCCCGACCACCCTCGACCTGACCACGCTCGGCATCAAGCGGTCCGGCGACCCGGTCAACCTCGAAGTGGACGTCATCGCCAAGTACGTCGAGCGACTGCTCGGCACCGACGCCAAGGAGAACGAGAAGTGAGCTGGCTCAACTCCGAGGCGTTCACCGTCTTCGGCCAGTCCATTGTGTGGTCCGACATGATGGGCAACACCATCGGCCTGATCGCGCTCGCGCTCGGCTGGCGCCGTTCCCTCCTCACCTGGCCCGCCCAACTGCTCTCCGGCGTGATCCTCGTGGGCGCCTATGCCTCCGCGCACCTCTCCGGCGGCGTCGGCAAGCAGCTCCTCGTCATCGGCGTCGCCGCCTGGGGCTGGTGGCAGTGGAAGCGCGGCAAGCAGCAGGCCCAGGACGGCTCCATCGCCGTCCGCTTCGCCAGCTGGCAGGAGCGCGGACTGCTCCTCGGCGGTGCCGTCGCCGGAACCCTCGCCGTCGGGGGCCTCTTCACCCTCTTCCCGCAGCTCTCCTGGAGCCCCTGGGCCGACGCGTACATCTTCGTCGGCACGCTCGTCGCGATGGTCGCCCAGGCCCGGGGCCTCGTCGAGTTCTGGTTCGCCTGGCTCCTCGTCGACCTCGTCGGCGTCCCGCTCGCCTTCAGCAGCGGCCTCGCCTTCTCCGGAATGGTCTACGTCATCTACTTCGTCCTCGTCATCTGGGGCATGCGCGACTGGTGGCTCCGGACGCGCACGCCCTCCGCTCTGGAAGGAGCCACGGCATGAGCGCGCTTCCGATCTGGGACACCACCGACCTGGCCCTCGACCCCGTCGAACAGGCCATCCGTGACATCGCCGCGGGCCGCCCCGTCGTGGTCGTCGACGACGAGGACCGCGAGAACGAGGGCGACCTCGTCATCGCCGCCGAGAAGGCCACGCCCGAGATCATCGCCTTCATGATGAGCGAGTGCCGCGGCCTCATCTGCGCCCCGATGGAGGAGGACGAACTCGACCGCCTCCAGCTCCCGCAGATGGTCGAGCACAACACCGAGTCGATGCGCACGGCCTTCACCGTCTCCGTCGACGCGTCCTCCGCCCACGGCGTCACCACCGGCATCTCCGCCGCGGACCGCGCCACCACCCTGCGGATGCTCGCCTCGGGCCACCACGAGCCGTCCGACTTCGTCCGCCCCGGTCACGTCTTCCCCCTGCGCGCCAAGGCCGGCGGCGTCCTCGTCCGCAACGGACACACCGAGGCCGCCGTCGACCTCGCCCGTCTCGCGGGCCTCCGCCCGGCCGGCGCGATCGTCGAGATCGCCGGCGAGGACGGCGTCATGCTGCGCCTGCCCGAACTCGTGCCCTTCGCCCGCAAGCACGGCCTCACCATCATCTCGATCGAGGACCTGATCGCCTACCGGCGTTCCGCCGAACCGACCGTCCGCCGCGAGGCCGAGGTCCACCTCCCCACCGAACACGGCGAGTTCACCGCCTACGGCTACCGCTCCACGGTCGACGGCGTCGAGCACGTCGCCCTCGTCCACGGTGAGATCGGCGACGGCGAGGACGTCCTCGTCCGGGTCCACTCCGAGTGCCTGACCGGGGACATCTTCCACTCCCTGCGCTGCGACTGCGGGCCCCAGCTCCAGGCCTCCATGGACCGGATCACCGAGGCGGGGCGGGGCGTCGTCGTCTATCTGCGCGGCCACGAAGGCCGCGGCATCGGCCTGCTGTCCAAGCTGCGGGCGTACGAGCTCCAGGAGCGCGGGCGCGACACCCTGGACGCCAACCTGGAGCTCGGGCTGCCCGCCGACGCCCGCGACTACGCGGCCGGCGCACAGATCCTCGGCGACCTCGGCGTCCGCAGCCTGCGCCTGATGACCAACAACCCCGACAAGATCGGTGCACTGACCCGACACGGCCTCACGGTCGAGGGCCGGGAGCCCATGCCGGTCCAGGCCGGCGAGCACAACCTCCGCTACCTGCGCACCAAGCGGGACCGGATGGGGCACGACCTGCCCTGGCTGGACGGCTCCCCGGCCTCCACCTGCGGCAACCAGTAACCACGCACACACGAATCGGCAAGGAGAGACATGAGCGGCAAGGGCGCACCCGTCCTCAGCGTGAAGAACTGCGGCGACCTCCGGGTCGCGGTCATCGCGGCGCAGTGGCACGAGAAGATCATGGACGGACTCGTCGACGGTGCCCTGCGCGCCCTCAGCGAACTCGGCATCGACGAGCCGACGCTGCTGCGCGTCCCCGGCAGCTTCGAGCTCCCGGTCGTGGCGAAGGTGCTCGCCGGGCGCGGTTACGATGCCATCGTGGCGCTCGGCGTCGTCATCCGCGGCGGAACGCCGCACTTCGAGTACGTGTGCCAGGGCGTCACCCACGGCCTCACCCAGGTCTCGATCGACACCGGCGTACCCGTCGGATTCGGCGTCCTCACCGTCGACAACGAGGAGCAGGCCCTCGACCGGGCCGGCCTCGAAGGCTCCTCCGAGGACAAGGGGCACGAAGCGGTCACCGCCGCCGTCGCCACCGCCACCACGCTGCGCACGGTCAGCGAACCCTGGCGCTGAGCCCGCCGCCCTGCCGCCACCCCAACGGAGGCGCCGTACGCCGGCCTTCCTCCACCCCGTACTCTTAGGACCATCATGGCGAACAAAACCTTCGAAGAGCTCTTCGCGGAGCTCAAGCTCAAGGCAGAAACCGGCGACCCCGCCACCTCCCGCACCGCGGAACTGGTGGGCAAGGGCGTCCATGCCATCGGCAAGAAGGTCGTCGAGGAGGCCGCCGAGGTCTGGATGGCCGCCGAGCACGAGGGCAAGGAAGCCGCCGCCGAGGAGATCTCGCAGCTGCTGTACCACGTCCAGGTGATGATGGTCGCCCGCGGGATCTCGCTCGACGACGTCTACGCCCACCTCTGAGCACGCCCGTTCCCCTCCCCGAAACTCCCAGGCAAAGGAAGCTCATCCCATGCTGCGCATCGCCGTCCCCAACAAGGGTTCCCTCTCCGGACCTGCGTCGGCAATGCTCCATGAGGCCGGCTACCGCCAGCGCAAGGAGTCCAAGGAGCTCGTGGTCATCGACCCCGACAACGAGGTCGAGTTCTTCTACCTGCGGCCGAAGGACATCGCGATCTACGTCGCCTCCGGCAAGCTGGACATCGGCATCACCGGACGTGACCTGCTCCTGGACTCCGGGGCCAGCGCCGAGGAGATCCTCCCGCTGAACTTCGGCCGCTCCACCTTCCGCTACGCCACCCGCCCCGGGACCGCGAACGGCCCCGAGGACTTCGGCGGCATGACGATCGCCACGTCCTACGAGGGCATCGTCGCCAAGCACCTGGCCGACCAGGGCATCGACGCCTCCGTCGTCCACCTGGACGGTGCCGTCGAGACCGCGATCCAGCTGGGCGTGGCCCAGATCATCGCCGACGTCGTGGAGACCGGAACCAGCCTGCGCAACGCGGGCCTGGAAGTGATCGGCGAGCCGATCCTGACCTCCGAGGCCGTCGTCGTCCGCCGCCACGGCGCCGACCTCGACCACCCGCAGGTCCAGCAGTTCCTCCGCCGCCTCCAGGGCGTCCTGGTCGCCCGCAGCTACGTGATGATGGACTACGACTGCCGGGCCGAGCACCTGGAGCAGGCCGTCGCCCTGACCCCGGGCCTTGAGTCGCCGACGATCTCCCCGCTGCACAACGAAGGCTGGGTCGCCGTCCGGGCGATGGTCCCCGCCAAGGAGGCGCAGCGGATCATGGACGACCTCTACGAGCTCGGCGCCCGAGCCATCCTCACCACCGCCATCCACGCCTGTCGCCTCTGAGGGCGACCCGACCCGCACGTCCACCAGGCACCGAGGAACCCCGATGTCCCAGTCGATCACGCCCACCCTTCCGGTCACCTTCCGTCCCGGTCGCACCCGGGCCGTCCTGCTGACCGTCGGGGCCGCGATGTTCGCGGTCATCACCGGCATCGCGCTGATGTTGGAGCGGCTGGGGCCGGGGGAGCGGGTCAGCTTCGTCTTCACCGCCGCGCTGCTCTTCGGGGTGCTCATCCTGTTGAGCCGCCCCAAGGTCGTCGCCGACGACGAGGGCGTCACGGTCGTCAACATCACCAGGACCCGGCGCCTCGCCTGGGCGGAGATCCTCAAGGTCAACCTCCGCCCCGGCGACCCCTGGGTCTTCCTCGACCTGAGCGACGGCACCAGCCTGCCCGCGCTCGGCATCCAGCCCGGCATCGCGAAGGAATCGGCGATCCGCGACGCCCGGGCCCTGCGGGCGCTCGCGGACAGTCGGGGGACGGGCGAGGAGACCGGCTGAGGCCCGGCTGAGGCCCGGCGGATCCCGGCTCCGGGTCCCGGCTTTGGTACCCGAGCCGGTGCTGCTCCTGCGGGCGTTGGCGAGCCCCACCCCGTGGAACGGCCGGGAAAATCCCCCTGCTACCCGGGGAACACCCGGGAAAACCCCGGACCGTCCCCCATCCGGGGCCGGCCCCCTGCCCTTCGGGGCGTTCGCCTGATTACTCTGGAGGCGGTGGTGCCGAGCGGCACCACCGCCTCGCACGTGCAGGGCCGCTGCCGCGGCCCGCGAGGCCCCTCCCTTCGACCCGAGGAGTGACTCCCTCCAGCAATGGACGGATCGTCCGGTAGTACCTGCGCCGCCCCCTCTCCCGAGGCGGCGGCATGATCATCTCCCTGTTGCTGCTCTTCGCGGCCTTCCTCCTGATCCTGGCCAACGGCTTCTTCGTGGCCGCCGAGTTCGGCCTCGTCACCGTCGAGCGCGCCGAAGCCGAACGCGCCGCGGCCGCCGGCGACCGACGCGCCCGCACCGTCGTCACCGCGTTGCGCGAGCTGTCCTTCCAGCTCTCCGGCACCCAACTCGGCATCACGATCACCTCGCTCGTCGTCGGCATGCTCGCCGAGCCCGCGCTCGCCGGGCTGCTCCACGGCCCGCTCACCATGACCGGGCTGCCCGCCGGAGCCGTCTCCGGGGTGTCGGTGGTCATCGGCATGCTGCTCGCCTCCGCCGTCCAGATGGTGGTCGGCGAGCTCGTACCGAAGAACTGGGCGGTTTCCCGGCCGCTCCAGGTAGCCCGCTTCGTCGCCACCCCCCAGCGCCGTTTCTCGGCGCTCTTCCGGCCGGTGATCTCCCTGCTCAACAGGGTCGCCAATCGGCTGGTGCGGCTGCTGGGCGTCGAGCCCACCGAGGAACTGGACTCGGTCCGAACCCCCGGTGAGCTCGTCTCGCTCGCCCGGCACTCGGCCCAGGCCGGCACGCTCGAACAGGACACCGCGGACCTCTTCGTCCGGACCCTCTCCCTCGGCGGCCTCACCGCCGAGCAGGTCATGACCCCGCGCGTGAAGGTCAGCGCCCTCCAGTGGGACGCCACCGCCGCCGACGTCCTCAACCTCACCCGGGCCACCGGCCTCTCGCGCTTCCCGGTCTACCGGGACCGCATCGACGAGGTCGTCGGCATGGTCCACCTCAAGGACGCCCTCGCCGTCGCCCCGCACGCCCGGCTGCGCACCCCCGTCGGACGGATCGCGGTTCCGCCGCTCCTCGTCCCCGAGACGCTGCCCGCCCAGGCGCTCCTGGAGCGCCTGCGCAGGGAACAGCCGATCGCGGTGGTCGTCGACGAGTACGGAGGCACGGCCGGCGTCGTCACCCTGGAGGACATCGTCGAGGAACTCGTCGGAGAGGTCCGAGACGAGCACGACACCGCTGCCGACGGCCGGCCCGAGTTGGCCGCGGCTCCCGCGGAAGACGGCCGTCCCGTCTGGGAGGCCGACGGCTCCTGCCGGGTCCACACCCTGCGGCGGATAGGACTCGACGTGCCCGACGGGCCGTACGAGACCGTCGCCGGGCTCGTCGCCGATCTCCTGGGGCGCATCCCGGCCCCCGGTGACCGGGCCGAGCTGCCCGGCTGGCGGTTCTCCGTCCGCCAGGTCGACCGCTACCGCGCCGAGCGGGTGCGCATCGTCCGTACCGCCCCGGACCAGGACGGGCCGTCCGTCGCTCCGGTGGCCGTGGTGGCGGAGGCGGCCCGATGAGCACCCTGCAACTCTTCTTCGCCCTCCTCCTGGTCCTCGCCAACGGCTTCTTCGTCGGGGCCGAGTTCGCCCTCGTCTCCGTCCGGCGCAGCCAGATCGAGCCACTCGGCGGGGCCAGGGCCAAGCAGGTCCTCCACGGGCTGGAGAACCTGCCGCAGATGATGGCCGCCGCCCAGTTCGGCATCACCGTCTGCTCGCTGACGCTGGGCGCCGTCGCCGAGCCGACCGTCGCCCACCTCCTCGAACCGGTCTTCCACGCGATCGGGGTTCCGGAGGGCCTGATCCATCCGCTCGGCTACGTCATCGCCCTCGCCGCGGTGGTCTTCCTCCACCTCGTCATCGGCGAGATGGTTCCGAAGAACCTCGCGATGGCGGCCCCCGAGCGCACCGCCCTCTGGCTCGCTCCCGGGCTCGTCGGCTTCGCCCGACTCTGCAAGCCGGTCACCACCGCGCTCGGAGCCTGTGCCCGGTCGGTGCTGCGGGTGTTCAAGGTCGAGCCGAAGGACGAGGTGGAGGCGGTCTTCACCAGTGCCCAGCTCGGCCGGCTCGTCGAGGACGCGGGCCAGGCGGGGCTGCTCGACCCGGTCGAGCAGGAACGCCTGGAGGACGCCCTGGAGCTGGGCAGCCGCCCGGTGACGGACGTCCTGATCGCATCGTCCTCCCTGGTCACCGTCTTGCCGTCGGTCACCCCGCGCGAGATCGAGGAGCTGACCGTGCGGACCGGGTACTCCCGCTTCCCGGTCCGCGCCGAGGGCCGGCCCACCTTCATGGGCTTCGTGCACGTGAAGGACGTACTGGACCTGGAGGACCGCGAGCGGGCGGTGCCGCAGCGGTTGTGGCGCCCGATGGCCACGCTCCGCGCCGAGCTGCCGCTCGACGACGCCCTCACCGTGATGCGTCGCGCGGCCACCCATTTGGCGCAGGTCGCCGACGGATCGGGCCGGGTCCTCGGACTGGTCGCCCTGGAGGACGTCCTGGAGATGTTGGTGGGCGAGGTGCGCGACCCGGCGCACCGCGTCCAGCCGCTGCCCGGCCCGGCCCCCACCACGGCGTCGGCCCCCACCACGGCGCCGGCCCCCGTCCGGGGCTGATCAGTATCCCGGGGGCTCCTGCCTCGGGCCGCGGTTGACCGGACCGCGGCCCGACAGGACCTCCCCGTACGCCTGCATGAGGTCGGCCAGCCGGAGGGTGGCGAGGTCCTCCCGGCTCAGGGTCCCGGGGTAGCCGGAGAGCCGCAGGTCCCGATAGGCGCAGGACTTCTCGTACAGGGTCCGGAGGAAGCGGCCGTTGCCGAGCTCGTCGATCCAGCCCTGCTCGACGACGTGCCCGCTGATCGAGCGCAGCTCGTCGCGGGCCTCTTCGTCCCAACCGTCCCCGTTGGCCGCCGCGAGGGACTCGCCGATCGCGGTGAGTTCCAACGGACGGTACGAAGGGAAGTCGACCCGGGTGGTGAACCGCGAGGACAGGCCGGGGTTGGTGTTGAGCAACCGGTCCATGCCCTCGGGATAGCCGGCGAGGATGACGACGAGGTGGTCCCGGTTGTCCTCGGCCCGCTTCAGGAGTACCTGGAGGGCCTCGTCGCCGTACGCGTCTCCCTTGCTGTAGCCGGTGTTGGACAGCGCGTACGCCTCGTCCACGAACAGCACCCCGCCGACCGCCGAGTCGATCAGCTCATTGGCCTTGACCGCGGTCTGTCCCAGGAACTCGCCGACCAGATCGGCCCGCTGCGCCTCCACGAGGTGGTCGCCGCCGAGGAGCCCGAGCGCGTAGAAGACCCGCCCCAGGATCCGGGCGACGGTCGTCTTTCCCGTTCCCGAAGGGCCGGAGAAGACGAAGTGGCGCTTCGGAGGCTGCACCGGAAGGCCCTGACCGGCTCGCAACCGGGCCATCTCCAGCTGCGCCGAGAGCGCCTTGACCTGCCGCTTCACCGGTTCGAGGCCGACCATGCCCTCCAACTCGGCGAGCGCCTCCGCGAGCAGCACCGGATCGGTGGGGCCGGCCGGGAAGGGCGGCGGCGTCGGCTGGCCGGGCAGCGACACCTTCTGCCGCACGGTCTCGGGAGGCCCCACGGGGGCCGTCGGCGTCACCGGGTCGGGTGCGAGGCGCAGGCCGTCGCCCAGCCCGCCGGGGTCCGCTTCGGCGCCGGGCACGGTGTCCACCGCGTCCTGGCCGAGGCCTCCGCCGGCGGGGCCGGTCACGACCGTTGCCAGGCCGGCCGGGTCGTCCACCCCGTCGTACCCCTCGAAGCCGTCGTACTCGGCGATCGCCGCGAGCCGGGCCGCCGTGTCCATGAACGTCGGGTCGACCCGGTGCACGGCCCGGTACAGCGGCAGGGCCGCGGCGCTGCGGCCGGTGCCCTCGTGGGCCCGGGCGAGCCAGTAGCGCAGCTCCTTGCGCTGGGGCTGCTCACTGCGGCACCGCATCAGCGAGGCCGCCAGCAGCGGCTCGGCCTGGCCGTACATCTCCAGGCGCACCCGGGCCATGCCGCCGAAGAGACCGGCCTCGATGCCGAGCAGCGGATCGTCCACGAGGGTTTCGGTGTGTCGGACGAGTTGTTCCCAGTCCTTGACGAGGTACGCGCGACAGGCGTGCAGGAAGCGCACCTGTGGATCGGTGTCGATCGGGGGGAGCCCGGCGAGTGCCCGGTCGAGCTCCGGCACGTGCCGGCCGTCGAGCCAGTGCGAGGCGTGTGCGAGGAGCAGGTCTCGCGGGCTCTCCAGGACGGGCTGTACCCACCAGCCGAGCCAGTACCAGGAGTTCAGGGTGCGGCGGTAACGGGTCCGCTGCTCGCCGAAGCGCTCCCGGTTCCGGTACATGCGCAGCAGCGCGGTCGTGGTGTCGACCCGGAGGGCGTGCAGCCCGAGCCAGGCGTCCGCCATCCCGGGGTCGATCTGTACCGCCGCCCGGAACTCGTCCTCCGCCTGCGGATACGCGCCCATCGTGTAGGCGTCGACTCCGCGCAGCCAGGCGAGCTCGGCCGGGGGCTGTGAGCCCTGCGTGCCGATGTCCATCGGGTCCCCCACAACCGTCATCGCATGGACGGGATTTGACCGCACCTGGGGGCATCGTACCTGCGCAGGGGGTGGGTCCTTAAGGAGAAGTGCATGATCCGGAAGGGGTGACCCTGGGTGATCAACGGGGTCCGCAAGGGGCTCCCGGCCGCCCGGAAAGGGGGATCGAGGGCAGAACGAAGCCCCCGATCACGGGGGAACAACCGGGGGCTTCGTGTCTGCGGCAGCTCCGAAAAGCCGCACATTCAGAACGTAAGACCTGTACGCCCCCGGGGTCAAGCGGAGTTGAAGCACTTGCGGAAGTGGACTTTCGGCCACTCAGTTCATGGAAGAAGGATCGTGACCCTGTGTGACGACATGGTGCGTGCCCGTTGTCACGGCCGGCCCCGGAAGCCAGTCGTACCCCTCCTGACACTCCCGTACCAGCGTGTCGGCGAAGGCCCGAGAGGGGTCCCGAGCGAAGTGGCGAGTCTCTGCCACGGTCCAGCCGTCCCAGAAGGCGGCCTGTTCCGGCCCGTCCCGGTGACGGCCCCGTACCCAGGACTGCTCGGGACCGCGCTCCATCCACAGCAGCCGCGCGAGGAACGGCCGCACCGCCCGGCGGCCCGCGCCGACGCCCTCGACCAGGACCACCGGGGCCGGAGACAGCGTCCGTGCCCCGCCGAAGCGCCGCAGCCGCCAGTCGTAAGGCCGGTAGGAGGCCGTTGCGCCCCGGGAGAGCGGCTCCAACACCTGGGTGCGCAGCCGGTCGGTCCATGCGAAGAGCTCTTCGTGCGTGGCGAGGTCGTCGAGGTGGAGGACGGGGGCGTCACCGAGGACGGTGGAGAGGCGCGCCGCGAGGGTGGACTTGCCGGAGCCCGCGTGGCCGTCGACCGCGACGAGCCGGACCGGCCCGCAGGAAGGCGGCAGGCGGAGCAGTGCGTGCGCCGCACGGTCGAGGTCGCTCATGGCCCCAGGGTAGGGGAGTGGGAACCGTCGCAGGTCAGAGAGGTGCCGCCGGTCGTGGTCAAGACCCACATTGGTCCGGCGACGCGTGCCGAAGTGCTGGCGGAGCCCCCGCGGGAGCCGGGATAGTGGGCCGCGCGGCCCTCGCCCTTCCCGGCGGAGGGTCCCGTGCGCCCGTCGGTTCGCCCACCCCGGGTGCCCACCGCCCGGTCCGTCCCCACCGCTCCGTTCGCCCACCGCCGTGCGGGCCCGTGCCCGTCCCGTCCGCCCGCCGTTCTCGACTGGGGGTCGTCGCCCATGACCAGTTCCACCCCGCGCAGGACCGTCCTCGCCGCAGCGCTCGCAGCCGCCGCCGGACCGGCCGTCGCCGCCGGACCGGCCGCCGCGGCCGACCCGACCACTGGACCCGAGGCCCCGGCCGCCGGGGCCGACGGCCTCGCCGACCGGGACCGCGTTCCCGCCGCCGGGGCCGTCGACAACCGCTTCTGGTCCTCGTACACGGACTGGCGCTGCGGGACCTCGAACGGCACGAAGGCCACGGCCGGTGACCGTCCCGGGCTGATCCTCGCCGCGCCCGTCGGGAGCCGCGAGTACACCGACCCGCACACCGGACGGACCTCCGTCTGGGAGTACGCCGAATGGACCTCACCCGTCCACGTCCCGACCGTGCCCGCCACCGAGGTCATCGCCTCCTGGAACGCCGACACGCCGCCCGGCACCTGGCTCCAGGTCGAGCTGTCCGGCTCGTACTCCGACGGCACGGACACCCCCTGGTACGTGCTCGGCCGCTGGGCCTCCGGCGACGGCGACGTACGGCGCACTTCGGTCGACGGCCAGGCCGACGGCAGGAGCACCGTGTGGACCGACACCCTCGCCATCGACGATGCGGCGAGCGGACTGAGACTGTGCTCCTACCGCCTGCGGCTGACCCTCTACCGCGCACCGGGGAGCAAGCTCACCCCGACGGCGTGGCGGCTGGGCGTCATGGCTTCGGACGTTCCCGACCGCTTCGTCGTTCCCGCCTCCGAACCCGCCCTCGCCCGCGAGCTGGTCGTGCCGCGCTATTCCCAGAACACCCACGTGGGCCAGTACCCCGAGTACGACGGCGGCGGCGAAGCCTGGTGCAGTCCGACCTCCGTGCAGATGATCGTCGAGTACTGGGGATGCCGTCCCTCGGCCGAACAACTGGCTTGGGTGGAGCCGTCCTTCGCCGATCCGCAGGTCTGCCACGCCGCCCGCTCCACCTATGACCACCAGTACCGGGGCTGTGGCAACTGGCCCTTCAACGCCGCTTATGCGGCCACCTACCCGGGTCTGAGCGCTGCGGTCACCCGACTCCGTTCGCTCACCGAGCTGGAGGGGCTGGTGCGGGTCGGCATTCCCGCCGTCACCTCACAGTCCTTCCGCGAGGAGGAGCTGACCGGGGCCGGATACGGAACCGCCGGCCATCTGATGACCGTCATCGGATTCACCCCGGACGGCGACGTCATCGCCAATGATCCCGCCTCGCCCGGCAACGAGGCGGTCCGCCGGATCTACCCGCGGCGCGAGTGGGAGAACATCTGGCTGCGTACGAAGCGGTACGACGCGAACGGCAAGGTCAGAGGCGGTACGGGGGGTGTCTGCTACCTCTTCTGGCCGGTCAAGTCAGCACCAAGTCAGCACCGCGCGCTGCAGGCGCTCGGCCTGGTGTGAGCATGTGCGGCCCGACGGTCGTCTCGACGACCTGACGCCTGCACCACCAAGCCGGTCAACGGCACCGGAGGCCCGGCCCTCGGCACTGTCGATCCGTACTGGACCAGCTGGACCTTCACCCACTCCAGCGACCGAGCCACCGAAACCCAGCACAAAGCCGGCGCCATCACCGCCGATACCACCCGCAGCTACACGTACCCCGGCACGACCGGCGCCGCCCAACCACACGCCGTGCGCACCGTCACCGCAACCGGCGGCGTCACCGGTGCAGACACCTACCAGTACGATGCCACCGGCAACCTCACCAAGAAGTCCCCCGCCTCCGGAGCCGTCCAGGACCTCGTCTGGAACGACGAAGGCAAACTCGCCGCCTCCACGGTCTCCGGCGCGACTACCGCGTTCCTCTACGACACCGAGGGCACCCGCATCCTCAAGCGAGAGCCGACCGCCACAACCCTCTATCTGCCTGGCGGTCAGGAACTCGTCCTCACCAAGTCCACTGGCGCGTTGTCCGGCACTCGCTACTACGCCGTGCCAGGAGGTTCGGCCGTCCATACCAGCAGCGACGGCAGAGTCCGTCTCCTGGTCGCCGACCACCAAGGCACCAATCAGCTCTCCGTCAGCGCCAGCACCCTCGCATTCAATCGCCGCAAGAGCCTCCCCTATGGCGCTCCCCGTGGCACCGCCCCCACCTTCTGGCCCGGTCAGAAGGGCTTCGTCGGCGGAGACATCGACACCGTCTCCGGCTTCACCCACGTCGGCGCTCGCGAATACGACACCACGACTGGCCGCTTCATCAGCGTCGACCCCGTCATGCACCCCGATGACCCCCGGCAGATGCAGGGTTACGCCTACGCCAACAACACCCCGGTGACGCAGTCAGACCCCACCGGCCTCGAAAGCTGCTACCCCGTCTACTGCGCGGGCGACAACGGCACCTACGGCGACTTCAAGGAGCCCACTCCCACGCCGGACGCCGATCCGGCTGGTTCTGGCGGGACCGGTGGTACAGCCTCTGGCAGCAGCAACACTGGTGGGGCGACCAACAGCGGTGGGCTCGGGCCGGTCTGGGTCATTCCCACGCTACACGGAATCATATTCGTGAACATGGAGGAACATTTCCGAGAGCAGCGGAAATTCGAGAACCAGATCTGCCAGTCAGACCCCATCTCACTCATATGCACGGACCCGATAGCCAGCACCGATCATCTTCAGACAACCGTCCAGAGCGCCGTGCTGGACTGGATCACTGGCTCCGGAGCGCAGGCGCGCGTCTACGGAGACGACAGCCTCATAGCCGGCCTGATGGCCAGGACGGACAAGGCCCAGGAAGCGCGAAACAAGGCAGTCGAGAAGTGGCTGGCGAACGGGAAGGGTGACCTGGGGAAGCTCAGCGTCTACTCTCTTGGGGAAATGTCGAATAGAGAACTCGTCGATCAGATAGACAAGGATTTCAACAGCATCCTCGGCGGGCTCCAGGACCCCAACTCCGTCAAGGTGATGCTGGGATCGTTCTCGATCACGGGCAGAGTCATCGCATCCAGCCCCAAAGGCATTCAAGTGAGGTTCGAGGTCGACGAGGACATGACCGTCAGCTCGGCAGGACACCTCGTCACCGGCTACGACACCTGGGCGGAGAAGTACGTCACCAAGCCCCTCAACAGCGGAGGCTGGCTCAGGAATCATTCCATTCTGGACCCCAGAATGAGGGACGTGAATCAAATAGTTACTTGGAGGGAGACCCTGACGTTCTAGGAATTGACTTGAAAGCAGATCGTTGACCCCCAGATGCGGTCCGCGTGTCCCGCAGACCGCATCTGGGACGCAGTTGACTCCATGAGAAGGTAGAAGGGGGAGGCGTGTGATCGCCTTCTGTAACGGTCTCCCGGGGCGCGTCAGGCTCCGCGGGAAGCGCACGGCCATTGCTCTCCTGGCGATTGCCTTGCTGACCGGATGCGGCCGCTTTGAGTTTGAAGAGCGCGACGCTACTCGGGCCGAAATTGTAGGAACATGGAAGGGGGCGGATGGTGCAACGCTGGATCTAGGTGAGCAAGGCACTTTTACTGCGCATGAGCTGAGCGTCGAAGCGCAGGAAGGGGCCGGCACAGAAATCTCGGACCGCAGCCTGGTGAGCGGGAGGGGGGAGTGGTCCTTCGGGGACTACTCGACAGGACCTGAGTTGGATCTGCACTTCACGGACGGTGGGGGAGTCACCCTGTGGCCGGCTGACAAGGACGGCGAGTTGGTTCTGTGGGGACTGCGCCCTCACGGCGACGGTGCAGCATCAATCCTGACAAGGTGAGACGACGAGGCCGACCTGTTCCTCCGACTTTGCTTTTGCCGACCGTGGCAGGAACGAGTAGAAAGTGATCTGGAGGTGCGGTCGAGCCTCAGATGGCGGGCGGCCCCAGCTTCACGGCCACTCGTGGCCATCGCGGCAATTCAGATTGTCGACGGGGGGACTCGTGCAGCGAAAGAGCGCACGATGCTGGCGAGTTCGGTCGGCCTCCGGATGCGTGGCGAGGGGAGCACCGAGCAGCGCGTGCGCCTGTCGCGGCGGATCGGCGTGCCGCGGGAACATGTTCCGAGGGCGGCTTTGTCCGGGGGACGTTCATCGCTGCACGCGCGCCGCGAACTTCCAGGCCCAGCGCCCAGCAGCGGGGGGCCTGAAGCTCGCCACTTCTTCGTTGAGATGATTGTCGTGCACCCGAGGGGTCGGCTTCCCGAGCCGATGCTCCAGCCGTAGATCTTCATCGTTGTTGGGCTGCTTGCCGCTGGTAGTGGCCGGTGCGGGCGCGTGCTTGATGCCGACGCCGCCATTCCGACCAGCGGAGCCAGTGGGCGAGGTCGCGGACGGGCTGGGTGAAGAAGGCCGCGAACAGGCGTCGGATCTCGCTGCAGGGCAGCGGGCTGAGTTCGGCCGCCGCGATGTTCGTGGCCCGTTCGATGGCGGTGGCGACGGCGAGGAAGGCATGCGCGAGCAGGGCCAGGGTGGTCCAGCGATGCCAGGAGGCCCAGCGGCGGACCTGGCGCTCGTCGAGTCCGGCCAAGCCCTTGGTGGCGTGGAAGGTCTCCTCGACGGTCCAGCGGCGTCCGGCCACCTTGACCAGCGTGGTGAGCGGGACCGGGCGGGGCGAGTAGCGGTGGAAGGCGAGTTCACCGGTGCGCCGGTTGCGTCGGACGAGCAGCCACCGGTGGCCGGGGTGCCCGGGCGGGCTGTCGATGTCGACCTGAGCCCCGTAGTAGAAGCGGTGGCCCTTGGCCCCGGCTCCCGCCGAAAGCCGCTGCCAGGCATGTTTCGGACGGCCGTGGGCCAGCACGCCGGCGCGGAAGACACCCGCGCGGGTGGCGAGCGGCCACTTGCGCGAGACGGCGAGGACACATCCGATCTGGCGCCTTTCCAGCTCGCCGCTCAGGTGCGGGTCGCCGCCGTAGACTTCGCTCGCCGGACCAGCTGGTCTTCCAAGATCCCCGACAGGGTCGCTCACGGACGCCAGCGGAAGCCGGCACCAGGTCGGCACCAGCGCGTCTACCTCTTCTGGCCGGTCGCGCCCACACCGGACCAGCGACACGCCCTGAGGTCGCTCGGCCTGCTGTGAGCAGGCACGGCCACACGGCCGTCCCGACGACCCGGCGCCGTGTCGTGAACGTCCCCGATGCGGCGGAACCCCCGTTGACGCTGTGGGCCGGCCCGTTCACCCGTCCCTTCTCGTACGGCCGGTGGCCGTGCCCTTCGGCGGGGGCCGCGATGGCATCCGTGCGGGCGCGTTCACGTCGAGGGACGGCGGCCGGCACGTCGGGGGCGAGCGGATACGCTGCCGTGCGTACACGTTCGTTCGGAGGGAATGCATCAGGCCATGGCACGTCAGAAGCGGTTGCGCATAGCGAGTTTGGTGGCCGGGGCGGTCCTGCTTTCGGTAGCGGGGTGCTCGGTGGAGGACGGTGGCAAGCCCCCCGGGGGCGAGGACGCGAAGCCGTCCCCGACCCGCAGCGGCGCGGCCGGCGGTGGTCCGGTGACGGACGGGACGCTGCCCGGCGTGCCGACCGTCGAGCAGGCGCGTGAGCAGCTCGCGGGACTGAAGGTCGCCGCCCACGGTTCGATGTCCGGCTACAGCCGTGACCGCTTCCCGCACTGGGCCTCTCAGGGAGAGAGGTGCAACACCCGCGAGACGGTGCTGAACCGTGACGGTGCGAACGTCCAGCGGGACACCGAGTGCCGTGCGGTGTCCGGAACCTGGACGAGCGTCTACGACGACCTGAGGTTCAAGGACGCGGCGGACCTGGACATCGACCACACCGTGCCGTTGGCCAATGCCTGGCGGTCCGGGGCGAACAAGTGGACGCAGGAGAAGCGCAAGGAGTTCGCCAACGATCTGACCCACCCGCAGCTCCTTGCCGTCTCGGCCGCCTCCAACCGTTCCAAGGGCGACCAGGGCCCTGACGAGTGGCAGCCGCCGTCCAAGACGTACTGGTGCACGTACGGCCGGGCCTGGACGTCGGTGAAGGCCACGTACGAGCTGTCGGTGACCGCGTCGGAGAAGGACATGCTGGGTCAGATGCTGGACACTTGCTCCTCATGACCCACGTTCGCACCCCCGGCCCGCACGCCCATCTGGACGACGTGAAGACGGGCCCCGGCGGCGCCATGACCGACGAGGTCGGCGTCATCACCGGTGATCTCACCGTGGCGACCGACACCCTCGCGGACGGGCGGGCCGTCGTCCTGGTCCAGTACAAGGACGCCGATGAGTGGTACGCCCTGACCGGCGGCCCCGTGCCCGTGCCGTCCGGCGGAATCGAGGACTTGCACGCTGCCGTGCTCGACCGGGTCCGTGCGGGCGGTGGAGCCCGCGTGCCGGACGGAAGCGGGGAGGCGTCGGCGTAGTCGCCACGTCGGGGTCCCCGCCGGCGCGGTCAGGGCCGCGCACGCCCCTGCGCGCAAGGGCGGGTGCGCCCCGGTGGTCGTCCCGTACGGCTCCGGCACCCGCCCCGGTGCTCGCCGTCGCGCGGAAGCGGGGTGGGATCCGGGCCGAGGAGGAGCCCCTCACCGCTTGCCCGCGCTCCAGCCGCCTCGCCCCGGCCGGTCTGCGTCACTTGCTCACGGCGAAGCGCATCAGGGCGTGTTCGTCGCCCTGCTTGACCTTGCCGGTCTGGTTGATCACTTCGAGCTTCCAACCGTCGCCCACGCGCATGGCCTTGGCCACGGCGCAGCCGTTGTCGTTGGTGAGCAGGCTCGGCCAGATGTCGGCCACCTGCTGGGAGCTGCCTCCGGTCGCGTCGTACACCTTGAAGCTGATGTTGCGCGCCTGCTGGAAGGAGCTGCCCTTCTTGTGGGCGGCGGCGACGAAGACGATCGAGGTGATGTGGGGCGGTATCCGCGCGAACTCGACCGTCACGGTTTCGTCGTCGCCGTCCCCGTGCCCGGTCTGGTTGTCGCCGCTGTGCACCAGGGAACCGTTGCCCATCGGGTCCAGGGAGTCGAGGCCCGCCAGGCGCACCGGGTCCCCGTTGTGCATGGCGATGGCGATCAGGTCGAGGTCGGTGCCCTTCTTGCGGCGGAGCTTGCCCATCACGCCGCCACTGCTTCCCGCAGTGGGGTCCCAGGAGACGCCGATGGACATGTGGGTCACCCCGTCCAGGTCTGCCGGGCCGTCTTCCTTCGTGAGCGTCATCATGCGTGGATCATCCTCTTCATGGCGGCGGCGTGCGGCGGGAAGCACATCCGGAGCGTGCGGTGTTCTCCGCTTCGCCGCCGGCCGCAGCCGGGTCTGTCGTTCGTGTGCGGTGGGGAGCGACGGACCGCCGCGTACTCCACTCCCGTGAGGGGGAGCTGGCGGGGTGGCCCCGGGCGGCTCGCTCCGCCGGCGATCGTCCCTTCGGGCTTCAGTTGCGCGAGTTGCCGAACAGGAGCCGGCAACCGACGAGCAGGATGAAGGAACCGCCGATGGCCGCACCCCATGTGGCCAGGTCGAAGAACTCGTTGGCCACCGGCCGGTCCAGGAAGCGCGCGGACAGCCAACCGCCGACGAAGGCGCCGGCGACCCCGATGAGGGTGGTGATGATCAGGCCGCCCGGGTCCCGCCCGGGCAGCAGCAGTTTGGCGATGGCTCCAGCCACGAGCCCAAGGACGATCCAGCTGATGACACCCACGTCGTGGTCCTCTTTTCCTGTCGTGCCGGATGCAGTTCGGCCACGGCAACCGTGCATGGTGCGGTTGCGCAACCGTACACAGCGAGAATGACGCCGATCGGCCATGGGTGGTTGCGCCTCCGTCGGATCGTCGGATCTTCGGATCGTCAGAGCAGGGGATCGAGCCGGTCGCTGACGGGGCGGACGGCGGACGGTTCGGCCGGCACGCGAGCCATCCCGGAGGGGGCGCGCTCGCGGGTGCCCGGCACCCGTCCGTTCCCCGGAATTAACGCACAGACCCTTGGCGCCCCTCCCTCTACGCGCGTAACTTGAGCCGACTTCCCATTGCCCACTGCTCCGCGCGCCACCGCACACGGTGCGTGCACGCACAAGGAGACATCCAGCGTGTCCAAGACCACAGACGGCAGACCCCGGTGGCGTCGTGCTGCCTATCCCCTCATATCGACCGGTGTCGCCGGCGCGTTCGTCCTGAGCGCGCTTCCCGCGGCCTCCGCGGCGCCGTCGACCGACGCGCTGATCGCCGAGGTGTACGGCGGCGGGGGCAACTCCGGTGCGACGCTCACCCGGGACTTCATCGAACTCGGCAACGCGGGCACCACGGCCTATGACCTGACGGGGCACAGCGTGCAGTACCTGCCCGGCTCCCCGTCCGACTCCTCGAAGTGGGGCGTCACCGCGCTGAGCGGCTCGATCGCCCCCGGCGGCCGTTTCCTGATCGCCGAGGCCGCGGGCAGCGGCGGTACGACGGCCCTGCCCACCCCCGACGTGACCGGCTCGATCGCCATGAGCGCCACCAAGGGAACGGTCGCGCTGGTCAACGGCACCGACCCACTGACCTGCAAGACCGCTGCGGACTGCGCGGCCGACGGCCGCATAGTAGACCTCGTGGGCTACGGCACCGCGGTCGTACGGGAAGGCAGCGGCCCGGTGGCGGGCTCGTCGAACACCGCCTCCGTCGCCCGGGCGGCGAACCTCGCCGACACCGACGACAACGCCGTGGACCTGGCTCCCGGCGCTCCCACACCGGTCAACTCGGCGGGCGAGGGCCCCGGTTCCGGCGACGGGGGCGACGACGGCGGCGACCCGACGCAGCCCGGCGCCGTCCGCGTCCACGACATCCAGGGAACCACCCGGGTGTCACCGCTCTCCGGGCAGACCGTCACCGCGGTCCCGGGCGTCGTCACCGGGGTGCGTGCCGCGGGCTCCAAGGGCTACTGGATCCAGGACCCCACGCCCGACGGCGATCCCCGCACGAGCGAGGGCGTCTTCGTCTACACGGGAACGGTCGCACCCACGGTGACGGTCGGCGACGGCGTCCTGGTCAGCGGCAAGGTCACCGAGTACTACCCGAACAGCGCCTCCCAGTCGGTCACCGAGATCACCGCGCCCACCACCACGGTCCTTTCCACCGGCAACCCCCTGCCGTCGCCGGTGCGGCTGGACGCCGGCAGCGTCCCCGACGACTACGCGCCCGCCGCGGGCGGCGGCAGCATCGACGCGCTCGGTCTGGAGCCGCAGAAGTACGCCCTCGACTTCTACGAGTCCCTGGAGGGCATGCTGGCAGAGGTCGTCGACGCACGCGTGGTCGGAGCCACCACCTCCTACGAGGAAGTGTGGGTGACGGCGAAGCCGGCTGAGAACCCGGCCCCGCGCGGCGGCACCGTCTACGGTTCGTACGACCGGCCCAATACGGGCCGGATCAAGGTCATGTCGCTCGATCCGGCCGTCGCCGTCCCCCGCGCGAACGTCGGCGACGCGCTGAGCGGCACCACCGCCGGTCCGCTCGACTACGCGTCCTACGGTGGCTACACCCTCCAGGCCACCCGGCTCGGCAGCCTCGTGGACGGGGGGCTTGAGCGGGAGGTGACCAGGAAACAGAAGGGCAAGGAGCTCGCGGTCGCCACGTACAACGTGGAGAACCTGGACGCCCTCGACCCGCAGGAGAAGTTCGACCGGCTCGCCGAGGGCGTCGCCGTCAACCTCGCTTCTCCCGACATCGTCGCCCTGGAGGAGATCCAGGACGACAACGGGCCGGTGAACGACGGCACCGTCACCGCCGAGGCCACGCTGGCCCGGTTCGCCGACGCGATCGTCGCCGCCGGTGGCCCGCGCTACTCCTGGCGCTCCGTCGCGCCGGAGAACAACGAGGACGGCGGTCAGCCCGGCGGCAACATCCGGCTCGCCTACCTGTACAACCCGAAGAGGGTCGGCTTCACCGACCGACCGGGCGGTGACGCGACGACCGCGACCTCGGTCGTCAGCACGAAGAAGGGCGCACGGCTCACGTACTCGCCCGGCCGGATCAACCCGACCAGCCCGGCGTGGGAGAGCAGCCGCAAGCCCCTGGTGGGCGAGTTCACCTTCCACGGCGAGCGGGTCTTCGTGATCGCCAACCACTTCGGTTCCAAGGGCGGGGACCAGCCGCTGCACGGCCGCTACCAGGAGCCCACGCGCAGCTCCGAGGCCAAGCGCCACCAGCAGGCGGCCGAGGTCAACGCCTTCGTCGACGAGTTGCTCGCCGCCGATGCGAGGGCCCAGGTGGTCGTCCTGGGCGACCTGAACGACTTCGAGTTCTCCCGGACGACGGACATCCTCACCGGCGGTGGCGAGGTGCTCACCCCGCTGATCACCACCCTGCCCGCCGCCGAGCGCTACACCTACGTCTACGACGGCAACGCCCAGACCCTGGACCACATCCTGACCAGCCCGGCCGTCACCGCGTACTCCTACGACGTCGTGCACGTCAACGCCGAATTCGCGGACCAGGCCAGTGACCACGATCCCCAGATCGTCCGGATCGACGTGAAGAAGTCCGGAAGGCGGTGAAGCCCGGACTCCGTCCGTGAGACGGGGGCGAACCCGGCCGGAGCACGCCCGCACCCGGTCCGGGCGCCGGCTGGTCCCGTCCGGTCCGCGCCCGTGAACCGGACGTGTGCGCGAGGGGGCGCCGCGCGGTGCGCGGCGCCCTCCCCGGTGGAGAACCCCTGGGGCGGGCCCCCAGCGGTACGGCGCGAACGGTCGGGACAGAAGCGGTGCGGCGGGTCCGCCACGGACCCGTCCACAGCGCACCGGGCCGGGGTACGAGGGCTTCCGGCCCGGTGCGGGCGAGAGGGCGCACGCCGCCGTTCCGGCGCGTGTTCCGGTTCCCGTGCGGGGCGGTCGTGGCGGGGTCCCCCTCAGCCCGCCGGCAGGACGGCGGGGGAGGCGGCTCCGGGCACCAGGAGGTGGGGTGCGCCCGAGCCGTCGGCGGGGACCGTCCAGACGTCGTTGGTGCCGTCCGGGCGCTGCAGGGCGTACGCGACGGTGGTTCCGTCGAGCCAAGCCGCCTGGTCGTCCACGCTGTGCGTTTCCGCGAGTCGAGTGCGCCGGAGGGTCGCCAGGTCGAGGACGGACACCCGCCAGCCCTTGGCGGGGTCGGCGCCGACCGCCTCCTTGAAGGCGATCCTCCTGCCGTCGGGGGACAGCGACGGGCACTCGACGTTGTCCGCCAGGGTGCGCAGGGTCCCGGCCGTGACGTCCCCCTCCACCAGGGACCGGGTCCCGGCGCTCGACAGCGTGGCGTAGAAGCGGTTGTCGTCGGCGGCGAAGGTCACGCCCCAGACGTTGATGTCCGCGGCACGGTAGCGGCGTCCTTCCCGGAACACCGCGAAGTCCTCCAGGGAGGCGATGACCCGGCCCGTGCGCGTGTCCAGGATTCCGGTCCGGGTCGAGAAGCCGCCACCGGCATAGGAGTCCCCGCCCACGAACAGCGTCCAGGCGACCATGCGGCCGTCGGCCGAGACCCGGGTGCGGTTGGGCAGGCCGGTCAGCGGAACGGTGCGCCGGGTCTTCAGGTGTGCGTCGAGGACCAGGAGCTTCGGCCCGCTGAGTGCTTCGGCCGGTGTCAGACAGGCGGTGGTGCCGCCCGCCGTGTACGCCCGGTCGCAGCGCATCGACGTGACGGTGCGCGGGCCGGACGGGTCGGCGAGGGACACCGTGGACAGCAGCCCGTTGCTCAGCACCCGGAGCTGAGCGCCCGGGCGGCCGACCGCTGCCGGGGCGGCAGCGGCGGCCACCGGATCCCCGGCCTCCGCAGCGGAGCCGGGCGCCGCGTCCTGTCGGGCGCGTACGACGACGGTGGCGGCGAGGGCCGCCAGCAGTACCGCGGCGAGCAGGGTGACCAGGACCTTCACGTGCACGTGTCGGGCGGGGGTGTTCATGGCCTTCATGAGGGGGAGTCGGGCCTTTCGTCCGGGGACCGGGAATCCGTGGAAGCGGCGGGGGAGTCCAGGGGGGCCGGGCCGCCGCCGGCAGCGGGGGAGCCCTCGGGGGGCGGGGCGGCCCGGCGGGACAGGGGAGCGAGGAGGAAGGCCGTCGCCACCCCCACGACGACCACCGCCACCGCGGCGCCCCGGCTCGCCGCTGCCGCGCCCCAGGCCTGCCACGCCGTGCCGAAGAGCACGGACGAGCCGAGGTACGCCAGGGCCTGGCCGCTCTGCACCAGGGCGAGGCCCGTGGTGCGCAGGCGCTCCGGCAGCACGGGGCCCGCGAGGGCCATCAGGACGCCTTCGGTCGAGGCGTAGAACAGGCCGTGGAGGAAGAGGACCGTGACGAGGAGCACGGGACCGTCCAGCGGGCCGTGCAGCAGGAGGTAGACCAGGGCCAGGACGCCGTAGCCGCCGAGCATCACCGGCAGGCGGCCGATCCGGTCGGCCAGTGCGCCGAGCGGGACGGCCAGGAGGAGGTAGGAGAGGCTCGTGCCGACGGCGAGCAGCGGGAACCAGCCGATGGACAGGGACGTGTGCCGCTGCAGCAGCAGGTACACGAAGCCGTCGCCGATCGTGGCCAGTCCCAGGAGGGCGGCGGCACAGACCAGGCGTCGCACCGGGGCCGTGCGCGCCAGCCGGCCCACCGCGCGCAGCGAGACGGTGCCCGCCGGTGGCCGGGCCTCCCTGCGGTCCCGGACGAAGAGGAAGAGGACCAGCACGCCCAGGGCCGCCACGCAGAAGCTGGTGACGAAGACCGCCTCGAAGGACTGGCCGGCCGCCGTGAGCACGGCGAGGGCCGCGAGGGGACCGAGGAAGGCGCCGAAGCCGTCCATGGCGCGGTGCACCCCGAAGGCCCGGCCCAGTGCGTGCTCGGGGGCGGAGAGGCTGATGAGGGCGTCGCGCGGGGCCGTGCGCAGGCCCTTGCCCGCCCGGTCCGCGGTCAGGACGAGGCCCAGCGACGTCACGGAGTTGCCCACGGCCACCAGGCCGAGCTTGGCGAGGGCCGACAGGCCGTATCCCGCTCCGGCGACCGCCTTGCGCCGGCTGACCCGGTCGGCCGCGTAACCGCCGACGATCCTGAGCAGGGCCGTCGCCCCGGTGTTGAGACCGTCGAGGGCGCCGTATGCGACCGGGCTGAGCTGCAGTCCGAGGACGAGGTACAGCGGTAGCACGGCGGTGACCATCTCGGCGGAGACATCGGTGATCAGGCTGACCGTGCCGAGCGCGAGGACGTTCCCCCCGACCACCTTCCAGCGGTCGCGCCGACCGGGCGCCGGGGGGTCGGTCGACAGTTCCGTCCTGCCGATCGTGGAGAGGTACACGGGGGTGACGACCTCCGGGTGAAGGGGCGGGTGTCGGACGCCGTCCGCGCCGCCCGCGGTGCGTGCCGGGCGGTGCGAACGGCGTCCGGGCCGGGCGGACGGGATCAGTGGCAGGTGCCCGTGCCGCTGTCGTTGTACGTCTTGCCCGCCTGCGGCACGAACTCCCAGTCGTAGCTGTTCGCGTGCAGGGTCAGCTTCAGGACGCCGAAGGTGTCGTTGTTGCGGGCCTCGCTGTTGGGCTGGATGGTGCCGAAGCCGTAGAGGCTCGCGCCGCCCATGCCGGCGACGAACTGCCGCAGACCGCGCGCGGTGTCCAGCTGGCCGCCGGGGTTCTGCGGGGCGAAGCGCTCGTACTGGTGGTTGTGGCCGGTCAGGATGACCTCGGCGTCGTAGTCGTACAGCGCCTGGACCAGCGGACCCGTCGAGGTGCTCGGGCCGTGGCTGGAGCTGGAGGTCCAGCGCGGCTTGTGCCAGTACGCCACGGTGCAGGGCTTGTTGCTGGCGGCGAGGTCGGCGCGGAGCCACTGCTCCTGGGCCGACCCGACGGCCATGGAGGTCTCGGAGTTCAGCGAGACCACGTGCCAGTTGCCGAGGTCGTAGGAGTAGTAACCCCGTCCGGACGGACCGGCGTTGGCGCCGAAGTAGTTGTAGTACGCGGATGCGCCGGAGGTGTGGTAGTCGTGGTTGCCCGGTGCCGGTCGGGTGCGGTCCTTGTGGCGGCCCCAGGTGGGCGCGTAGTAGTTCGAGAAGTCCGAGGCGGTGCCGTCGGGGTAGGCGTTGTCACCGGTGGTGAAGACCGTGCCGGATATGCCGTCGAGCAGGTTCGCGGTCGCGGTGTCCCCGGACCCCGAGGTGGCGATGTCGCCCGCGCCGACGAGCACCGGGTCGCCGCTCGGCGGAGTGCTGGTGGTGGAGGTGCTCGGGGTCGGGGTCGGGGTGCCGCCCGTCTCGATCACCAGTTGCGGGGCGGTGGCGCCGGTCTCGCGTGCGTCGTAGTCGGCGCCGTTGCTGCTCGACGAGGTGACGCCGATGGAGAAGGTGCCGTTGCCCGTGACGTACGAGGACACGTCGACCTCGTACCAGGTGTTGCGGGCGACCGAGCCGAGGGTGCCGAGCGTGGCGCCGTCGATGGAGGGCCGGTTGTTGTAGGTGACGGACGTCTCGGACCACGTGGTGGTGGACATCGCACGGAACGTGCCGCCGTTGCTGCTCTCCGCGCCGGACACGTCGTCGACGTGGATCCGGAGCTTCGCGCCGGTCACCTGCTGGGTGACGCCGGAGACGTCGAAGCGCAGCAGCATCTGCTTGACCGGGCTGTTGTCCACGCCGAGCTGCTGCGAGGAGCCGTAGTTCGTGCTGGGGTTCTGGCTGCTGACGTAGGTGTCCGCGGTTGCGGTGAACGTGGTGTCGGCGGCAGCGGCGGTGGGTGCGAGGCCGGTCAGCGCCGTGGCGGCCAGGGTGCCGGTGGCGAGGGTGCCGACGAGGGTCACCATGGTGACCTTCCGACTGGGCATGCCAAACCTTTCGATCGCAGGACGAGGGCGATCGGAAAGTAGGCCCCGCGCGCAGATGCCCGGTGTTGCGGTGGAGTGGACGGGGTGGCGGTTGGATGAACCGCGGGGTGCGGACCCGTCTCAGCCGGCAGCGCCGCCCGCCCGCGAGCCGGACGGGGCGCCCGGGCGCGGGTAGACCCTCGACTGCTTCACGCTGCCGAAGGCGAAGCTGGACTCGATCGAGGCGATGCCCGGAATCGCGTGGATCCGGGTGCGGACGAAGACCTCGTACGCCTCCAGGCTCTCGATGACGACCCGGAGCAGGTAGTCGCTGCTGCCGGCCATCAGGTAGCAGTCCTGGATGTGGTCGATGAGCCCGACGTGCTGCTCGAACACGCCGACCGCCTCGGCCGTGTGGCGCTCCAGGCGGATGCGTACGAAAACGGTGATCGGCAGGCCGAAGGAGACCTGGTCGACGGTGGCCGTGTAGCCGCTGATCAGTCCCGATTCCTCCAGGCGGCGCACCCGGCGGAGGCAGGGGGAGGGGGAGAGCCTGATCCGGTCGGCGAGGTCCTGGTTCGACAGGCGTCCGTCGGCCTGCAACTCGTGGACGATCTGGAAATCCACGGCGTCCATGGGCTCTCTCCGGCTGTTCTTGGCAGATTCTGCCCCCAGGCTATGTCTGGAGGGCAGAACTGGCAATCATCTGCTCCGCTCGAAGTTCTAGCCTTGCTTCCTGGGGCAAAACCGCACATCGGTTCGCCCTGAGGGTTCTGGAAAGACGTCGAGCAGGAGGAACGGGCGGTGGCCGCAACGCAATCGGTGGGGGTGGGTACGGCGGGAACGCCGCACGCGCCCGTGCCTCCCACGACGGGGCACGACGGGGACTCCGCATCCCGTACGCCCGGGACCGGTCCGCTGCGAGGGCTCTCCCCGCAGGCCGTGGGCATGGTCGCCCTGGCGCTCACCGTGTCGGTCTGGGCGGCCTTCGCGCTCAGCGCCCGCGCGCTGAGCGCCTCCACGCTGATGCCGGCCGACGCCGCGCTGTTGCGGTTCGGGGTGCCCCTCGTGGTTCTCGCGCCCGCCCTGTGGCGCCGTAGGCGCAGGCTGCTCGCGGTCCGCCCCGCCCCCGCGATCAAGATCGTTTGCGGTGCCGGGGTCCCGTTCTTCCTCGCCGCCATGTACGGCGGCTCCCTGACCTCCGCCGCGTTCGTCGGGGCGATCGTCCCCGGCATGGTCCCGCTCTTCGTCTCGGGCCTCATGGTCGCGGGCGGCAAGAGCCTTCCACGCGGGACGCAGGCGACCGGCCTCGTCCTCATCGTGGCCGGCGTCGTGGCCCTGGTGTGGCGCTACACCGCCGCCCTCGACGCGGACGTCCTGCTCGGCACGGGAACGCTGCTGGTCGCCAGCGGCCTCTGGGCCCTCTACACCGTGGGGCTGCGGGAGGTGGACCTCGACCCCGTGGGGTCCATCGGGCTGCTCTGCCTGCCCTCCTTCGTGGTCATCGGGCTCCTGGCCCTCACCGGGGTCCTGCCCACCGGCCTGGCCCACGCGGCCGGCGCCGACGTCGTGCTCTTCCTCGTCGTCCAGGGGCTCGGGGTCGGCCTGTGCGCCGGACTGCTGTACGCGTTCGCCATCCGCCGGCTCGGGCCGGAACGCTGCTCCGTCGTCGGAAGCCTCAGCCCCGTCGCCGTCGTCCTGCTCGCCGTTCCCCTCCTCGACGAGGCGCCGACCCTGCCCGTGGTGATCGGGGTCCCCCTCATCACCCTCGGCGTCGCCCTCGCCAACCGACGTACCCAGACCAAGGTGTCCGCCGATGCTTGAGCTGCTCCCCGCCCCGCCCGCCGACCCGCTGTGGGACCTCACGGCCGAGTACGCCGCCGACCCCCGCCCCGAGCGCCTCAACCTCGTCCTCGGCGTCTACCGCGACCACACCGGGATCACCCCCGTCATGGCCGCGGTGAAGGAGGCCGAGATGCTCCTGGCGGAACGCTCCGGCTCCAAGGAGTACCGCGGCCTGTCCGGCAACGCCGCCTTCAACCGGGCCATGCTCGCCACCGTCCTCGACGACGGGTCCCTCACCGCGCGTGCGACGGCCGTCCAGACCGTGGCCGGCACCGGAGCCCTGCGCCTGCTCGCCGACCTCGTGCGGCAGACCCGCCCCGGCACCACGGTGTGGATCAGTGACCCCGCCTACGTCAACCACCGACCCATCATCGAGGGCGCGGGCCTGACCGTGCGTCCGTACCGGTGGCTCGACCCCGCCGGACGGCCGGACGGCGCGGGCATGCTGGACGACCTCCGCCGGGCGGGCCCCGGCGACGTCGTCCTGCTGCAGGGCTGCTGCCACAACCCCACCGGAGCCGATCCCTCCTTCGAGACCTGGGAGGAACTGGCCCGACTCGCCGAGGCGAACGGCTGGGTCCCCTTCGTCGACCTCGCCTACCACGGCCTCGGTGACGGCCTCGACGCCGATCTGCGGCCGACCCGGATGCTGGCCGAAAGGCTCCCCGAGGTGCTGATCGCCGTCAGCTGCTCCAAGAACTTCGGCCTCTACAGCGACCGCACCGGGTGCGCCATCGTGCTCGGCCCCTCGGCGCGGGCGCTCCGGCACGTCGAGACCGCCCTGCAGAACGCCGCGCGCACCCTCTACTCGATGCCCCCGGACCACGGCGCCGCCGTGGTCGCCACCGTGCTGGAGGACGAGCGCCTGCGCACCGTCTGGCGCACCGAACTCGACGTGATGCGCCACCGCATCACCTCCAACCGGACCGACCTCGTCGCCCATGTGGGGGCGCTCGGCCACGAGGAGCAGGCGCAGGCCCTCGCCCGGCAGAAGGGCATGTTCTCGATGCTGCCCCTCACCCCCGAGGCGATGCTCCGGATGCGTCGCCGGTCCGGCATCTACGGCACGACCGCGGGTCGCATCAACATCGCGGGAGTCCCCGCCCACCGGATCCCGTTCCTCGCCCAGGGCATCGCCGAGGCGCTGCGGGCGCCGAGCGCGTCGGAGGTCTGCTGATCCGTGGTGCGGCGGCCGTACGGCCCGTCCGGTGTCCGGTCGACGGCCGTGCGGCCCCGCGGGACGGCCCGTTCTTTGCCGGTCCGGCCCGCACGGCGCGGCCGGACGCCGAACGGTCCGTGCGCGCCGTTGCCGGTGCGGCCAGGGGACGAATGCGGCGCGGGTTTCAGTGGGCCGACAAATGAAGCCCGGACACGCATGGTTGACGCGCGTCGACCCGAGCCGCCAACCTTCGGGGACGGCCCCGTTCCGAGGGCCGTTCCCGGCCCGTTCGGTGATGGAGGTTCGATGCCCGGATCCACCGCCCAGTCCCGGTCCGTACGCCTATTCCTCTCATTTGTCATGCTCTTGTCATCTGTGGTGCTGGGGGTGATGGCGACCGCCGGCACCGCCCGCGCGGACAGCTGCTACACCTGGTCGCGCACCCTCGCGCAGGGAGCCTCCGGCGCCGATGTGAAGACCCTGCAGATCCGTGTCGCCGGCTATCCCGGCTACGGCGCAGTGCTCGACATCGACGGCTCCTACGGTCCCGCCACCGCCGCGGCCGTCAAGCGCTTCCAGTCCGCCTACGGGTTGACCGCCGACGGCATCGCGGGACCCGCGACCTTCAGCAAGATCTACGCACTCCAGGACGACGACTGCACGCCGGCCCACTTCTCCTACGCCGAGCTCAACCGCTGCAACTCCACCTGGGAGGGCGGCGCCGTGAGCGCGGCCACGGCCAAGGCCAACGCGCTGCGCACCATGTGGAAACTGGAGGCCCTCCGTCACGCACTGGGGGACCGGTCCATCACGGTCACCAGCGGCTTCCGCAGCCGGGCCTGCAACGACGCCGTCGGCGGGGCCACGTCCAGCCGGCACCTGTACGGCGACGCCGCCGACCTCGGCGCCGGGCCGCACTCGCTGTGCACGCTCGCCCGCCAGGCCCGCAACCACGGGTTCAGCGGCATCCTCGGCCCCGGCTACCCCGGGCACGGTGACCACACCCACGTCGACCACCGCTCCAGCCGCTTCTGGTCGGCGTCCAGCTGCGGGATCTGAGTCCCCGGAGGCGCCCGGGGGCACCGGACACCGGGCATCGGGCGTCGCCGGTGCCGTGCTGTCGAGCCCCTGTGGTCCGCCGCCGCATCACCGCGTCCCGAACCGTCGGTGACGACCGACGGTTCGGGACGCGGTGCGGGCTGCGCCTCAGACCACCGTCAGGACGATCTTTCCGGTGGTGCGCCCCTGCTCGCCGATCTCGTGCGCCTTCGCCGCCTCGGCCAGCGGCAGCACCGCGTCGACCACCGGGCGCAGGGCGCCCCGGTCCACCAGGGCGGCGATCTCGCGCAGTCCCAGGTGGTCGGGCTCGACCAGCATCCACAGCGCCCGCACCGCGTCAGGCGCACCGGGTACGTCGTCCGGCCCCGGCAGGGTGACCAGTCGGCCGCCGGGCCGGAGCACCTTCAGGGAGCGTTCGGCCGTCTCGCCCCCGAGGCCGTCCAGCACGACGTCGACGTCGGATGCGGCGTCCTCGAAGCGCTCCGTGCGGTAGTCGATCACCTCGTCCGCACCCAGCCCGCGCACCAGGTCGTGCTTGGCGGCGCTGGCGGTGCCGATGACGTACGCGCCCCGGGCCTTCGCGATCTGCACGGCGAAGTGGCCCACGCCGCCGGCCGCCGCGTGCACCAGTACGCGTTCCCCGGGACGCACGTCCGCCGTGTCGACCAGGGCCTGCCACGCGGTCAGTGCGGCGAGCGGCAGGGCCGCTGCCTCCACGTGCGTCAGGGAGGAGGGCTTGGGGGCGAGGTGCCGGGCCGGGGCCACCACGTATTCGGCGTAACCACCCGCCTGTCGGGGGAAGAGCGGCATCCCGAAGACCTCGTCACCGGGGCGGAACGCGCCGACGCCGGGGCCCACGGCCGCCACGGTGCCGGAGACGTCCCAGCCGACGACCGGCACGTCGCCCCAGGCGACGAGGGCCCCACTGGCGCGGGTCTTCCAGTCCACCGGGTTGACCCCGGCCGCGTGCACCCGCACCAGCACTTCGTTCAGGCCCGGCTCCGGCCGCTCCACCTCGCGCTCGACCAGGTTCTCGGGCCCGCCCCACTGCTCCACGACCATCGCGCGCATGTTCTCTCCGCCTCGTTCCGTTTCGATCCGTGTCCCGCCGGAACCCTTCCGGTGGCGACACGGAAGACGATCCGCCCACCCGTCCCTCCGCGGTGTTGGCCGTTTGGTCATGATGTGACAGGATCTGGCCATGACGGATGTGCGGGACGCGGTGGCGGACGGCGAGCGGGTCGGGGACGACCCCCGTGAGCCGCAGCGCAGGCACCGCATTGCGGTGCTGGCCCTGCCGGGCGTGCCCCCCTTCGAGCTCGGCATCCCCTCCCGCGTCTTCGGCAGCGTGGCGGACGCCGAGGGACGGCCCCTGTACGAGGTCGTCGTGTGCACCGCCGACGGCGGCCCCGTCCTCAGCGACGCCGGATTCGTCGTCCAGCCCGCGGCCGGCCCCGAGGCCCTCGCCGCCGCCGACACGGTGATCATCCCGCCCACACACGCCATGCCCGAGCTCGCCGGGGGCGGCCCGCTGCCGCCGGAGGTCGACGCGGCGATCGCCGGCATCCGTCCCGGAACCCGATTGGTGTCCATCTGCTCCGGCTCGTACGTCCTGGCCGCCGCCGGACTGCTCGACGGGCGGCCGGCCACCACCCACTGGAACCTGGCTCCGGAGTTCCGTCGCGCCTACCCGGAGGTCAAGGTCGACGAGGAGGTGCTCTTCGTCGACGACGGCGATGTGCTCACCTCCGCCGGTGTGGCCGCCGGCGTCGACCTCTGTTTGCACATGATCCGCCGGGACCACGGCGCCGCGGCTGCCAACCGGGCCGCCCGCATCTGCGTCGTGCCCCCGTGGCGCGACGGCGGGCAAGCCCAGTTCATCGACCGGCCGGTACCCGAGCCCACCCTCTCCAGTACCACTGCCACCCGCGCGTGGGCCCTGGAGCACCTCGACGAACCGCTGCCCCTGGGCAAGCTCGCCGAACACGCGCGGATGAGCCTGAGGTCCTTCACCCGCCGTTTCCGCGACGAGGTGGGCATGACCCCCGGGCAGTGGCTCACCGCGCAACGGCTGGAACTCGCGAAGCAGCTGCTGGAGACCACCGACCTCTCCATCGACCTGGTCGCCCACCGGGCGGGACTCGGCTCGGGCAACTCGCTGCGCGCCCACATGAAGTCGTCCTTCGGGATCTCGCCCGCCGCCTACCGCCGGACCTTCAGCTCCGCGGCCTGAGGGCCGCCCCGCGGACGTCCCCCGGCCCGCAGTCCTCGTCGACCGGTGCCCCCGGCGCCCGTACCGACGACGTCCGGACGGGCGGGGCCGCTCGCGCCCCCTCCCCAGAGCGGCCGACCCGTCGTTCGGCACGCGTTCACCCGGCGACCGGGCCGATGCCCAACGCCGTTCGGCGTCGGCCGGAACCCTCGTCTCGCCCAGACACCGCTCCCCTCCTCCTCCCAGGACGGACACCGTGCCCGAAGTACGTGCTCCCCGCGGGCGTCGTCGCCCCGCCCCCCTTCGCACCGCACCGCTCCGCCTCGCCGTGGTCGGCTCCGTGACGGCCGCCGCCGCCGTGCTCGCGCCCGCGGCACACGCGGCCCCGGCGGACGACGTCCGCATCAACGAGGTGGTGACGACCGGCCAGGTGAACGACTCGATCGAGCTGTTCAACAAGGGAACGGCCGCCGTGGACATCTCCGGCTGGATCCTCAAGGACGAGAAGAACGGCTCGAAGTTCACCGTGCCGGCCGGCACGACGCTCGCCGCGGGCGCCGTCCGCGCCTTCGACGTCTCCGGCTCGTTCGGCCTCGGCTCCAACGACAAGGCCCGCCTCTACCTGCCCGGCGGCGGCACCCTGGTCGACAGCTTCGCCTGGAGCAGCCACTCCGCTCCGTCCTGGTCCCGCTGCCCCGACGGCACCGGGTCCTTCGGCCAGGCGCCCCTGACCCTCGGCGCGTTGAACGACTGCGGCGACGGCACGGCCCCCGAGGCCTGGCCCGGCGGCAGCTCCGTGGCGACGGCCGACGGCTCCCACGTCATCGGCCCGGACCTCAGCGGTCTGTACGAGGAGGGCTCCGTGCTGTGGGGGGCCCAGAACTCGGGCAGGCTGTGGCGTCTGGTCCGTGACGGTTCGGGAGGTTGGCAGCCGGACACCACGAACGGCTGGACCTCCGGAAAGTCCCTGCGCTTCCCCGGCGGCACCGGTGCGCCCGACAGCGAGGCGGTGACGCTGACCGCCGCGGGCGCCGCTGGAGGCGCGTACGTCGCGAGCGAACGCAACGGCGACGCGTCCGGCACCAGCCGCCTGTCGGTGCTCCGCTACGACGTCACCAACGGCAGCGGCACCAGCCTGACGGCCACGAAGGAGTGGAACCTGACCGCCGGCCTGCCCGCCGTGGGCTCCAACGCCGGCTTCGAGGCCATCACCTGGATCCCCGACGCCACCCTCACCACCGCGGGGTTCGAGGACGAGTCGACCGGGGCGGCCTACGATCCCGACCGCTTCGGCGCGCACACCGGCGGCGTCTTCTTCCTCGGCGTCGAGGGCACCGGATCGGTCCACGGCTACGTGCTCGAGGACGGCGGCGCCGCCACCCGGGTCGCCACGATCGCCAGTGGCATGTCCGGCGTGATGGAGCTCCAGTGGGAACCGCAGGCCGCGCGCTTGTGGGTGGTGTGCGACGACACCTGTTCCGGCCAGCACCGGACCATGCGCATCGACGCCGACGGCGCCTTCGCCCTGGCCGCCGTCCACGAGCGCCCGAGCGGCATGCCCGACCTGAACAACGAGGGCTTCGCGCTCGCCGCGGCCGAGGAGTGCACCGGTGGCACCAAGCCCGTCTACTGGGCCGACGACGGCAACACCGGCGGCCACGCGATCCGCAGGGGCACCGTCGACTGCTGAGCGGGGGCGGATCGCCGACCGGGCGGGACCGGGGGCGTCCGACAACGGCCACGACCGGTGTCGGACGCCCCCGCCGTACCGGTCACCACCTGCACCGGAGGAAGTGACGGCCGGTCATCGTCCGCTGTTCCTGGCGTCGGCCGGGCCGACGGCGGCGGATGACTCGCAGGCGGTGGCCGGGGCGCGTCACAGACCGGGGATCCCGTAGGCCATGAGCATGAACGCCAGGGGAAAGCCCACTGCGGTGAGGCCTCCCAGTGCGCCCGGCCGGGTGTGGGGGTCCAAGAACGCCGCCACGAGGAGCAGCACGGCGGCCGGAGCGAACAGGAACATCCCCACCGCGAGGCCGACGACCGACCAGGCCAGCAGGCCCGTTCCGAGGGCGAGGGACACCCAGGCGAAGGTCCGCGGTGCCCATCGGAGACAGGGCGGGAGGAGCACCGGGAGGGCGGTCAGGAAGAAGAGGCCTCCGAGCACGGTCGGCAGGCCGATGATCAGAGCCGGCGCCATCGATACGGCCGCGGCTACCGCAAGCGCGGATTGTCCCGTGAGGACCGATTGCCTTTCCAAGACCCACCCCGTTGATGGAACGCGTTCAATGTGAACGCGTTCAAAATATCGGTCCTCGGGGTCCTTGCCAAGCTCCGCCTCCTCGCGCCCGCGGCAGCGGGCCATCCCCGCACCGGCGGGGGAGCGCACCGGCCCTCCCCGCACCGGTGCCCCTTCCCGTTCACGTTCGACGAACCGGAAGCAGCCGCCGGAGCCAGGGGTGGTGGGGTTCGACCACCCCGATGGCCCCCACCAGCCAGGCGCGCGCCGCGGCGTCGAGCAGCGGCAGCACGGCTTCGAAGTCGATCTCGTCCTTGTCCCGGGGGGCCTTCGCCTTGTAGAAGAGCTGCACCTCGGGTGCGAGGTACGGGATGCCCGTCCCGTTGGTCCGCCCGACCCGGTCGATCGGAAGCCGGACCTCCGGGGTGCGCCGCGAAACCCACCAGGAGCCCTCGGCCTCGTCCAGCATCAGTTGCACCGACCAGGGTGCCTCCGGTGTCCGACGGCACCAGACGTCGTGGAGCGGCGGTCGGAGGACTTCTCCCGGGTGCCACGGCCGCAACTCCCCCCGACCGGGCGGATCCGCCACGTACAGGTCCCAGTCGGCCAGCGCCGCACGCACCGGGGCCTGGTCGCGCCGGAGGACGAGGACGTCGAGGTCCCCGTGCCCGCGCAACTCCCGGCCCACCGCGAGTTCGATCGCGCAACCACCGGCGATCCACCACGGGAAGTCCGCCCGGGCGAAGAGCAGGGCCATGGCCTCGGGACGATCGGGCATCCAGCGTTCTCGCGCGTCAGGGCTCACCCCCCTGGTGATCCCACCGTGCGCGCGGCGGGAAACGCGGCCGGCCCTCGGCGAGGGCGTCCTCCGCGTTCAGGAAGCGGAGCCGCTGACGGGCGCCTCCTCCGCCCGACCGTCGGGGGACACGAGCCGTTTGCCCGGGGTGCGGGCCCCCGGGCGGCGCAGCCACAGGCCCGCACACACGGCCAGGGCGGCCGCTCCGTAGGCGAACGTGGCGACGCCGTAGCCCACCACCGGGCCGGCCACATAGGCGACCGCGCCGGCGAGGGCGATCCCGAGCCACTCCGCGCGGCCGTCGAGCGCGACGAGCGCGACCAGCAGGAGCGCGTACCAGGAGTAGCCGGGGGTCAGCAGGAGGAAGGCCGCCCCCGTGGTGTGCAGGGCGCCGCGCCAGGGGCGTTCGGGATCGCCGCGCCACCACACCGCGAGCGCCACCACCGTCACGACCAGCAGGACGGCGGGGAGCGCCCAGGAGTCGGGCAGCACGAGCCGGAGCAGGGCGTAGCGTCCGCCGGCCCCCGCGTCGTCGTATCCCTCCTCCTCCGTGTAGCCGCTGAGGTAGCCGAGGACGGAGTCGTGGGACAGCAGCACGTACGGGAGGTACACCAAGCCGACGACGGCCACGGTCGGAGCGACGACCGTCAGCAGGGCACGGGGCCGGCGCAGACCGGAGACGGCGCCCGGGAGCAGCACGGCGGGCAGCAGTTTGGCGGCGATCGCGAGGCCGAGCAGGACGCCGCCGGTCACCCGCCGCCGGGCGACGACGGCGAGGGCGGCGACCGAGAACAACACGGCGAGGACGTCGACGTGGGCGTTGTTGACGGCCTCGACGGGGACGGCCGGGCACCAGGCCCAGAGGGCGGCCTGCCGGGGATCTCCCCGCCGGCGCAGGACGCCGACCAGCAGGCCGGTCACCGCGAGGGACAGGACGGCGGCACCGGCCTGGAGGGCCTTGTGGCGGCTGTCGGCCGGTGAGAGGGCATGGACCAGGAGGAACCAGCCCTCGGCGACGGGCGGATAGATCGTGTGGACGGTCGGCCGGTTGATCCGGGTGCAACCGCCGTCGGGCAGCGAAGCGAGGTTCCGGCCGTGTGCGCAGGCGGCACGGTCGGGGAAGAGCCAGTCGTCGCGCAGCCGGTCCAGTGCCGGGGCGGCGGGTGCGTGGTCGTACGGGGAGATGCCGGCGGCCTGCACCCGACCGTCCCAGGCGTACCGGTAGGAGTCCGTGCTCGTGCGGGGCGCCGCCACCAGCCCGGTGGCGGTGACGGCGACCGCCCCCGCGAGCACGAGCGGGACCACCGCGCGCACCGGGACCCGGCGCAGGGCGACCAGGGCAACGGCGAAGAGCGCCCAGCAGCCCGCGTACCCCGTCACCAAGGCGCCCCCGGAGGCGTTTTCGTGGAGCAGGGCGGTCAGGACCGCGGTCAGGACGGCGAGCAGCAGGGCGGTGACGAGGACCGGACGGGCACGAAGCATGGGCGCAGCCTGGCAGTGCACACGGCCGTACGGCGGGCGACCCGTCGCGGCGTTCGGGTTTCGTAAGGTGTCGGACCGTCCACGGGGCCTTCCGCGGCGGTGTCATGGACGGCATGAGCTTCCGCATCCCCAGACCGCCCCGGATCGTTCCGTCCGAGCTACGGCCACCCGCCTTCACCGGCCGTCTGCACGACGCACGGACGGCGACCGCCGTGGGCCGTTGGCTCGGCGCGGCCTTCGCCGTCTGCTTCCTGACCGGCCTCATCAGCCACTACCTCCAGCATCCGCCGGACTGGCTCGCGAACCACCTTCCGGCCCGACCCGCATGGGGCTACCGGCTCACCCAGGGGCTGCACGTCGCCAGCGGTCTCGCGGCGATCGCGCTGCTGCTGGTGAAGCTCTGGACGGTCTACCCGCGGTTGTTCGTCTGGCCGCCGTTGCGGTCCGTGCGGCACGCGCTGGAGCGGCTCTCCGTCGCGGTCCTGGTCGCCTCGGCCGTGTTCCAGGTCCTGACCGGTCTGCTCAACATCGTCCAGTGGTACCCGTGGCCCTTCTCCTTCGTCCCGGTGCACTTCGCGGTCGCCTGGGTCGTGGCCGGCTCGATCCTCCTGCACGTCGCGGTCAAGGCCCCCGAGATCTCCGCCCACTGGAGCAGGCGGTCGAAGGGGACCCTCGCCCTGCCCGCCGAGGACGTGTCCGACCGCCGCTCCCTCCTCCTCGGCATGGGAGCGGCCGTCGGAGTGGTCACGCTGACGACGGTGGGACAGTCCTTCACCCCGCTGAAGACCTTCGACCTGCTCGCCCCCCGGCATCCGGACCACGGACCGCAGGGGCTACCGGTGAACCGGACCGCCGCCGCGGCCGGCATCTCGGCACCGGCCTTGCGGACCTGGCGCCTCGACGTCGTGGGGCCCCGCCCGTACGCCCTCACCCTCGATGACCTGTACGCGATGCCCCCGGCCACCTCCGACCTGCCGATCGCCTGCGTCGAGGGCTGGAGCGTCCAGGCCCGCTGGGCCGGGGTCCGGGTGCGGGACCTGGTGGCCCGAGCGGGGGGACGGCCGGGCCGGGACGCCGTGCGCGTCACCTCGCTGGAGGCGAGCGGCGCCTACCGGGTGATGGAGATGGGCACGGAGTACGTCGACGACCCGCTCACGCTCCTCGCCCTCACCCTCAACGGGCAGCAGCTCTCCCTCGACCACGGCTTCCCGGCGCGGATCATCGCCCCCAACCGCCCCGGAGTGCTGCAGACCAAGTGGGTGCACCGTCTGGAGGTGCTGTGATGACGACGGCGAAAGCACTGCGCTACACGGCCGGCGGGTTCGGGCTCGTGCTGATCGGCATCGGCGCCTGGCTGGTGGTGCGCCAGCCGGGCCCGGCCGGCGTCCTGCTGTGGCTCGCCGGAGCGCTCCTGCTGCACGACGCGATCATCGCCCCGCTGGTGCTCGCCGTCGGGCTACTGCTCGTCGGACGCCACCAGCGGGGAGTGCTGCGCGGGGCGCTGATGGTGGCGGGGAGCCTGATCCTCGTCACGCTGCCCGCGTTGGTCCGCCCGGGAGAGCCCCCCAGCTCCTCTTCCCTGCCCCTGCCGTACGGGCGGAACCTCGTGATCGTCCTGGCAGCCGTGGCCGCGGTGGCCGGAGCGGTCGTCCTCGTACGGTGGTGGCGGGTGCGTCCTCACCGGAGCCGGCGGGCGGACGACTGACGGGTGAGGGCCGCGAAGCGGCGGCCCCCGCTGTCCCACTGCTCGGTCACCGTCCAGCCCGCGGCGGCTGCGTGCACGGTGAGCGCCGGAATGCCGACACGGGCCCAGCGGAACGGCGCGCCCAGACCGCCCCGGCCGTCGTCCACCCGCACCTCGCAGCGTTCGTCGACGTCCACCGGCACGCATTCCGCAATGACCCGGCCGGATCGTGACACCACCCGCACCAGCCGCCGCAGCAGGGCCGCCGGGTCCCCGCCGATGCCGATGTTCCCGTCGATGAGCAGGGCCGTGCCCCAGCGGCCTTCGCCCGGCAGGGGGTCGAAGACGGAACGGCACAGGGCCGTCGCCCCGAGCCCGATGGTGCGGGCGACCGCCTCCGGGCTGATGTCGACGCCCAGCGCGCGGCGCCCCTCGGCGGCGAGCGCGGCGACCAGCCGTCCCGGTCCGCAGCCGACGTCGAGCACCGGCCCGTGACAGCGGCCCAGGACGGAGCGGTCCGCACGATCGGGCGCCTCGCACCAGCGCTCGACCTCCAGGGGGAGGAGCCATCCGTCGTGGCGGCGCAGGAAGAGCGGTCCCTGCCCGGTGCGCAGGGCATCGGCGTACGGGTCGGCACGCCAGGCCGTCGTCATGGTCACGCGCCCGCTCCGGCCGGCGTCGCGGTCAGCGCACCGTGCAGCGCCGCGAAACGGGTGTCGGGGGCCTCGGCCGCAACGAGGGCCGCGTCCTCGGCGGTGTCCACGTCCCGCAGGACGGGCAAGGCACCGATCCGCAGCCCGGCCGCGCGCAGCCGCGCGCGTTGGACGGAGCCGGTGTCGGACCGGGACATCGGAACGCCGAGCAGGAGGGCGGGATCGGGGGAAGCGAGGCCGAGGGCCCAGAAGCCGCCGTCCGACGCGGGGCCGAACCAGGCGTCGTGCTCCTCCCAGCACAGGGCCGGGGCCAGGACGGCAGGGGTGACCTGCGGGGTGTCCATCCCGATGAGCAGGGCAGGACCGTCGAACGCGGCGAACGCGGCGGCGAGGCGCACGTCGAGGCCGCCCGCCACCTGGGGGAGGAGTCGGAACCCCGACGGCAGCCAGGCGCCGGGCCGTCCGTCGAGGACGAGGACGTGCCGGTCGGCGGGGACCTCGAGGGCCGCGGCGAGCGTGTCGCCGAGCGCCGCCTCGGCGAGGGAGGCGGCCTCCGCCGGAGTGAACGGGGGAGTGAGACGGGTCTTCACCCGACCGGGCAGCGGCTGCTTGGCGATGACGAGGAGCGTCGTCACGGGCGCTCACCGCCGACCAGTGCCGGCTCGTCCAGGACGCGGCGCATGTCGTGCACGGCCTGCCAGGTGCCCCGCCACGTTCCGGTGACCTTGGACCGCCCGGAGCGCGGCCGGTACGGCACGTCCACTTCCCGCACGCGCCAGCCCGCGTCGGCGGCCCGCACGACCATCTGGAGCGGGTAGCCGCTGCGCCGGTCCGTCAGGTCCAGCGACAGCAGGGCCTCGCGCCGGGCGACCCGCATCGGCCCGAGGTCGCGCAGCACCAACCCCGTCCTGCGCCGCAGCAGGCCGGACAGCGCGAGGTTCCCGGCCCGGGCGTGGGCGGGCCACGCGCCGCGCTCGGTGGGGCGCCGTCGGCCCAGGACGAGGTCGGCCGAGCCGTCGGCCACGGAACGCAACAGATCGGGCAGCAGGCCGGGGTCCAGGGAGGCGTCGCAGTCGCAGAAGCAGACGAACTCGGCGTCGGAGGCGAGCAGCCCGGCGTGGCAGGCGGAGCCGAAACCACGACGGGGCTCGTGCACGACGGTGGCGCCGAGGCCGGCCGCGAGCGCGGCGGAGCCGTCGGTGGAGCCGTTGTCGACGACGATCGCCCGCCAGCCGGCGGGGATGCGGGCCAGCACCCAGGGCAGGGCCTCGGCTTCGTCGAGGCAGGGAAGGACGACATCTGCGGTCATGGGGATCACGGCTCTCACCGTAGGAACTGCGGGGCGCTCCGGGGCCGTGTAAGTCCTTACGAAACGCGGACGCCGTGCGACGTGCGCCCGGATGGCCGTGGCCCTCCGGCGGGGGCTGATGCGAGGCTGGGGCCCATGAGTGAGCGCAGCGCCCCCCACGAGACCGCCCGGATCCTGGTGGTGGACGACGACCCGACGGTCGCCGAGGTCGTCACCGGTTATCTGGAGCGGGCGGGATTCATCGCCGAACACGCGGCCGACGGCGTCGACGCCTTGCGCCGGGCCGGGGAGCGGTGGCCCGACCTCGTCGTCCTCGATCTGATGCTGCCGGGGCTGGACGGCCTCGAGGTGTGCCGCCGGCTGCGGACGGCGGGCCCCGTTCCGGTGATCATGCTGACCGCGCGGGGCGACGAGGAGGACCGGGTCACCGGGCTCGAGGTGGGCGCGGACGACTACGTCACGAAGCCGTTCAGTCCGCGTGAGCTCGTGCTGCGCGTCGGGTCCGTGCTGCGCCGCAGCCGTGCGGCGCTTCCCGAGGCGCACCGCGGGGTGCTGCGCGCCGGTGGCCTGTCCGTCGACCCCGCCACCCGCAGGGCCACCCGGCACGGTGGCGAACTCGCGCTCACCCTGAGGGAGTTCGACCTGCTCGCGTACTTCCTCGAGCACCCCGGCGCGGCACACAGCAGGGAGGAGCTGATGCGCCGGGTGTGGGGCTGGGACTTCGGTGACCTGTCCACCGTCACCGTGCACGTCCGCCGACTGCGCGCCAAGATCGAGGACGATCCGGCGCGGCCGTCACTGATCCAGACCGTGTGGGGCGTCGGCTACCGCTTCGAACCCGCGCACGCGGAGGGCGGCACGGCATGAAGGACATCCTGCTCATCGCCGCGTTCGCGCTGGCCGGGGCCGCCTGCGCGGGACTGGTCGGGGCGGTCGTGCTCCGTCTGGTCCGCCACCGCTCGGTCGTCGTCTCCCTGGCCGTCGTCGCCTCCGTGACCGTGACGGCGATGCTCGCCGGCACGCTGGCCGTCGCCCAGGCGATGTTCCTGTCCCCGCACGACCTGTGGGTGGTCACCGTGGTCGTCGCCATGGCCGCCCTGGTGTCCCTGTGCACCGCCCTCGTCCTCGGCCGGTGGGTGGTGGCCCGCAGCCGTGCGCTCACCCGGGCCGCTCGGGACTTCGGCGACGGGGGCAGCTTCGCCGCGCCCGACGGGGCCGCCACCGCCGAGCTCGCCGCGCTCACCCGTGAGCTGGCCGTCACCAGCGCCAAGCTCGACGCGTCCCGGCGCCGTGAGCGTTCCCTGGAGGCGTCCCGTCGGGAGCTCGTCGCCTGGATCTCCCACGACCTGCGCACCCCGCTCGCCGGGCTGAGGGCCATGGCGGAGGCCCTGGAGGACGGGATGGCCGCGGACCCCGCCCGCTACCACCGCCAGATCCGCACCGAGGTCGAACGCCTCACCGGCATGGTCACCGACCTCTTCGAGCTCTCCCGCATCCACGCCGGAGCGCTGGCCCTCAGCCCCAGCCGCATCTCGGTGTACGACCTGGTCGGCGACGCCATGAGCGGCGCGGACCCGCTCGCCCGTGAGCACGGGGTCCGGCTGGTGGGCGCGGAGGTCGAGGCGGTCCCCGTCGAAGTGGACGGCAAGGAGATGACGCGCGTGCTGGCCAACCTCCTCGTCAATGCGATTCGGCACACCCCCACCGACGGCACGGTCGCGGTGGCCGCCGAGCGCAAGGACGGAGCCGTCGTCCTCTCCGTCACCGACGGCTGCGGCGGCATCCCGGACGAAGACCTGCCCCGTGTCTTCGACACCGGCTGGCGCGGCACCGAAGCCCGTACCCCGCCCGCCGGAGCCGGATTGGGCCTCGCGATCGTCCGGGGCATCGTCGAGGCCCATGCGGGCCGGGCGGAGGTGCACAACGTGCCCGGCGGCTGCCGCTTCGAGGTCACGCTGCCCGCGGCGGCGGGCTGATCCGCTCCACCCGACGGACGAGGGTCGGGCGGGAGACCCCGGGGGGCCGTTCCTCCGCGGTCGTGCCGCCCGCCCCGTGCCGCCGTCAGCCGACCGCGGCCGAGGCCCGTTGCCCCGCCCGGGCGAACTCCGCCATGCCCTCCGTGAAGCCGGTCTCCGGGCGCCAGCTGAGGTCGCGCCGCAGTCGCGACGAGTCCGCGGTGATGTGCCGTACGTCCCCGAGCCGGAACTCCCCGGTCACCACGGGCTGTGGGCCGCCGTGCGCCAGGGCCAGTGCCGCCGCCATCTCTCCCACGGTGTGCGGGGTTCCGCTCCCCGCGTTGTACGCGGTGAGGGTGCCCGCCGGTAGCCCGTCGGCGGCCTCCAACACCCGTACGTTGGCCGCCGCCACGTCCCTGACGTGGACGAAGTCCCGGCGCTGACCGCCGTCCTCGAAAACGCGGGGGGCCTCTCCGCGGGCCAGGGCGGAACGGAACAGGGAGGCCACCCCCGCGTACGGGGTGTCGCGCGGCATCCCCGGCCCGTACACATTGTGGTACCGCAGCGAGACCGCCGTTCCGCCCACCGCGCGGGCCCACGCCGCCACCAGGTGTTCCTGGGCCAACTTGGTCGTCGCGTACACGTTGCGGGGGTCGCTCGGGGCGTCCTCGTCGACCAGGCCCGGGACGAGCCCGGCGCCGCACGTGGGGCAGCGCGGCTCGAAGAACCCCGCCGAGAGGTCCTCGGGGCGGCGCGGCCCGGGACGGACCAGCCCGTGCCGGGGGCAGTCGTACCGCCCCTCCCCGTAGACCACCATCGAGCCGGCGAGGGCGAGTCGACGCACCCCGGTCTCCGCCATCGCCGCGAGCAGGACGGCCGTGCCGAGGTCGTTGCAGCTCACGTATGCGGGGGCGTCCGCGAAGTCCTTGCCCAAGCCGACCATGGCGGCCTGGTGACAGACGGCGTCGATCCCGTGCAGGGCCGCCCGCACGCCCGCGGCGTCCCGGACGTCCACGGGGAGGAACTCCGCCGGTGGCGGCTCCGGGGCGGTGGGGTGTGCACTGGGCAACAGTGCGTCCAGCACGACCGGCTCGTGGCCGGCCGCCTGCAGCGAGCCGATGATGTGCGAGCCGATGAAACCGGCTCCTCCGGTGACGAGTACGCGCATGCACGCGACGCTACGGACCGGTGCCCCCCGACGGTGCCGTCCGCGCCGGTCCGTAAGACTTCCGTCATCCCGGCGGGGGCACCCGCTCCTCGACCCCGCCCCCCCCGGGGGGGCGATCCGAAGGCGTAAGACTTCCGTCATCGGGCCGGGCCTACCGGGACCCGGCGCCTTCCCGTTGGATGGGCGCAGAAGACGGAACGTCGAAGGAGGTGCGCCGTGGGGCGCGTCACGAGGAAGCAGGGATGGATCGCGGCCGCCGCCGTGACCGTGGTGGTCGTGGTGGCCGGTCTCGTGTGGTTCAAGCCCTGGGCACTGTGGGTGAACGAGACGGTGCACGAGGCACTGCCCTCCGCACCCGCTCCGACGGCGGCGCCCGGTGCCCCGTCCGCCTCCTCGGACGTGCCGTCGCCGTCGGTTCCGGCGGAACCGACCGGTCCCGTCACCGTTGCACAGGGGCGCTTCATCACCCATGAGCACGCCACGACGGGCGTGGTGAAGATCGTCCGCCTCGCCGACGGCAGCCACACCCTCCGCCTCGAAGACCTGGACACGAGCAACGGCCCCGACCTGCGCGTGTGGTTGAGCGACGCCCCGGTGAAGGAGGGGAAGGCCGGGTGGGGCGTCTTCGACGACGGGAAGTACCTCAACCTCGCCAAGCTCAAGGGCAATCGGGGGGACCAGAACTACCCGCTGCCGGCCGACGTCGATTGGTCGGCGTACACGAGCGTCAGCATCTGGTGCGACCGGTTCGACGTCTCCTTCGGCGCCGCGGAGATCGCCCGCGTCTGACGTCCGCGTCTGACGTCCGCGACGCCGTCCCCCGGGGGGCCGCGCACCCGGGCGCCCCGCCCGGGACGCGGCCCCGACCGTCCCGGCTCACTCCTCCTGAGCGGTGAGCGCCGTCGAACCGACGGTGGAGCCGCCGTCCAGGACGAACTCGACGCCGGTGGAGTAGGTGGCGTCCGCGACGATGAAGAGGACCATGCGGGCCACCTCCTCCGGCTCCCCGAAGCGGGGGATGGGCTGCCCGGCGGCGAAGGACTCGTCCATGCCCGCCGTCATCGGGGTGCGGATGGGACCGGGGTGGACGGAGCAGACGCGGACCCCGTCGGCAGCCAGTTCGAGCGCCGCGGCCTTGGTGAGCCCCCGCAGGCCCCACTTGCTGGCCACGTAACCGCCGATCTCGCTGTAGCCCATCAGACCGGCGGTGGAGGAGACGTTCACGACGACGCCGCCACCGGCACGACGCAGGGACGGTGCGAGGGTGTGCATGCCCAGCCACGGTCCCTGGAGATTGATGTCGATCACGCGGCGGAACGAGGCGAGGGACTGCTCCTCGATGCTTCCCCACTCGACCACGCCCGCATTGTTGACCAGCACCGACACGGGCCCGAAGGAGTCCTCGACGTTCTTCAGCGCCGCGTTCCAGGACTCCTCCTCGGTCACGTCGAGGTGGAGGTACCGGGCGCGCTCACCGATCGCGGAGGCGACCGAGGCCCCCGCGTCGTCGAGGACGTCGGCGACGGCCACCCGCGAACCCCCGTCCGCGAGGAGGCGTGCGACCGCGGCTCCGATGCCCCGGGCCGCGCCGGTGACGAGCGCCACCTGGTTGTCCAGCCGTCCCATGGTGTCCTCCTCGGGCGATCGGGCCTGTGCCGTGAGGGTCGGGAACGGGGCGGGGCCCGGCGGCGTCACCGGTCGGCCCCGTCCGCGCGGTTCCCGTCCGTACCTTCTGTTTCCCGCACCCCCTCTGCGCACGGCAGGGCCGAACGGTCCCCAGTCCTGCCCCGATGGCCCACCCGGGCACCTGAGGTCGGCCCACCCGGGCCCCTGCGGTCGGGTGCCCCGGCCGGTCCTCGTCGTGCCCGGCCCGGGACGTCGGACCGCTCGGAGTGCGTCGTTGCGCCGCCGCGGACCGGGTGTCAGACCGCCCGGGACCGTTCCGGGGCCGTCTCCAGCCGTACGAAGGGGATCTGCTCCCCCGCGGCGCCGAAGCCGGCCCCGCTGCCGTCCACCGGAAACCCCATGAACCGGCAGAGGGCACGGGCGGCCCGGGGGTGCCTGCGTGCGTACTCGGCCATGATCCGGCCGCCTTCCTCCGGGGTGGGGAACTGCGCCGTGACCGCGTGGTACTGCCGCCCGAACTGGACCGTGGCCTGGGGCGTGTGCCGCAGGTTGCGGTACCAGTCGGCCTTCGGCCCGAATCCCGAAGCAACGGTCCAACTGCCGTCCGCAGGGTCGTGCGCGACCACTTCCAGGACGACTTCCCTGGACTGACCGGACGTGCGCCCGATGTGGATGAGTCGCAGGAACCGGGAGCCGAAGAGCGGGCCCAGGCCGGCCCGGAAGAGCGCGATCGGGAGGCGTGCGAGCCTGCGCTTCATTCCCCGCGGCGGCTGCGGGCGCTTGGGCCCCGGGCGATGGGGTGCGGCGGGAGCCATGACGTCCTCCTGGATCGGCCGAGAGAGCGGGCCGCTTCGGTTCGATGACCGAGGCCGTGGGCGCATTCGCTTTCCAAGGTGAACCATTGCACAGCCCAAGGGTGAGGGAAAGGTCCTTCCCGGTGGTCGGACCCGTGGGCTCGTCGCCCCGGAGGCGGGGCGCCGAGGGCGTCCGGTCCGTCCCGCCGTCGGTGCGTCCCCCCTACATGCCGGCGACCGGGTCCGCCCACCCCAGCGGGTGCGGTGCGGCGGCATCGCCCGTACCGGGTTCCCGGCCGGCCGAGTTGAACGCACCCAGGGCATCGAGCAGGGCGGCGCGGCGCCCCGGTGCGAGGCGCTGGAGGATCGCGCGGATCTCCTCCCTGCGGCGCGCGGTCACGTCGTGGACGACACGGTGTCCGGCTTCCGTCAGGCTCAGCTCGGACTCGCGCCGATTTTCCGGGTTCGTCCGCTTGCCCACGAGTCCTGCCGCGATGAGGCGGTCGACCATCCGCAGGGCCGTGGACGGCTGGACCCCGAGATGCTCCGCGAGGACGACCAGCTTGGAGGGGCCGTGGGTGGAGAGCACGACCAGCATGCGGAACTGGGGCAGCGTGATGCTGTCCTCCACGGTGGCCAGGGAGCGGGCCGAGACGGCCACCAGGAGCCGGGACGCGGTGAGCACCGCCTCCGTCACGGCGTCGATGTCCTGCTCGTCGGGCCTCACGTCCCCGTGCTTCACCATGAGGTCCTTTGTACCGCGGTCGGACTCGGGGCGTCCTGCTCGCGGTCCTCGTCACCCGGGCGGGCCCGAGGGGAGGGGAGGGCCTGCGGAAGGGCCGGCTCCGGCCGGCCGACGGCACCGCGGCCCCTCCGCCGCCCGTGTGATCCCCCGGTGCGGAACGGGCATACTCCCCGTGATCTCGGCACTCCGCGCGCCCTGCGCGCCCGGCAGGGAGGAGCCCGGCCATGGCCGAAAGCACCGTGGGCGGCGTGCAGCGTCGACTGCCCACCGACGAGGCCCGGGAGCTGCTCTCCCTGGTGCGGGACATCGCGCGGCGGGACGTCGCCCCGTACGCCGCGGAGGAAGAAGCCGCAGGGCGCTTCCCCCGCGAGCTGTTCGCCCTGCTGTCCCGTTCCGGGCTGCTCGGCCTGCCGTACGGCCCCGAGTACGGCGGGGGCGGGCAGCCGTACGAGGTCTATCTGCAGGTGCTGGAAGAGCTCGCCGCGGCCCGCCTCACCGTGGGTCTCGGGGTCAGCGTCCACACGCTCTCCTGCCACGCGCTCGCCGGCTTCGGCACCGCGGAACAGCGGGCCGCGCACCTGCCCGCGATGCTCGGCGGAGGGCTCCTCGGTGCGTACTGCCTCTCCGAGCCCTCGGCCGGGTCGGATGCGGCGGCCCTGCGGACCCGGGCCGTCCGGGAGGAGGAGGGGTGGGTGCTCGACGGGACCAAGGCCTGGATCACCCACGGTGGGATCGCGGACTTCTACACGGTGATGGCCCGCACCGGTGGTCCCGGGGCGGGTGGCATCACGGCCTTCCTGGTGCCCGGGGACGCTCCGGGGCTGAGCGCCGCGCCGCCCGAGCGGAAGATGGGCATGCGGGGGTCTCCCACCGCGCAGCTCCACTTCGACGGGGTGCGGATCGCCGACGACCGCAGGCTCGGTGGGGAGGGGCAGGGCTTCGCCCTCGCGCTCGACGCCCTGGACTCCGGGCGGCTCGGCATCGCGGCCTGTGCCGTGGGACTGGCCCAGGCGGCGCTGGACCGGGCCGTCGCGCACGCGAAGGAGCGTCGGCAGTTCGGTCGGCCGATCGCCGACTTCCAGGGCCTGCGCTTCCTGCTCGCCGACATGGCGACTCGGGTCGAGGCGGGGCGGGCGCTGTACCTGGAGGCGGCTCGGCTCCGGGACGAGGGGCGGCCCTTCGGACGCTGTGCGGCGATGGCCAAGCTCTTCTGCACGGACGCCGCCATGCAGACCACGACGGACGCGGTGCAGGTGCTCGGCGGCTACGGCTACACGGCGGACTTTCCCGTGGAGCGGTACCTGCGCGAGGCGAAGGTGCTCCAGATCGTCGAGGGGACCAATCAGATCCAGCGCGTGGTCATCGCCCGTCACCTGCTCGGAACAGAGTCCCGCTGACCCGCACGGTGCGGTCCGCCCAGACCGGCCCGGCGACCAGCCGGGCCCACTCCTGGTCGCGGCGGCCGGGGAGGGTGCGGCCCTGACTGGCCCAGAGGGAGAGCACGTCGCGATAGATGGGCGGATCGACCGGGGCGCTGGGCGTGGCCCGGGCCCGGGCCTGCACCTGGGTGGGCATCGCCACGGGGGGTGCGCTCGGGGTGGCGGCCACTGCCGGAACCGGAGCGGGAGCCGTCGGCGGGACGGGCCCGGAAGCCGTCGCGCGGGTGGTCGGGGCCGCTGTCGCGGGGGCGGGTGCCGGTGCCGCCGGGGGAGTCGGCACCGTCGGAGCGGGGGAGGCGTCCGGAGCCGTGGCGGTCGAGCCGGAAGGGGGCCCCGACAACTGAAGAACCGATTCTTCAGTGCCCGGCTGCACCTGTCGGTGTCGACCGAAACTGCTGGGTGTCGTGTACAGCGTGGTCATGTCGGGACCAACGCGCCCCGGCGCTCCGGAGTCACCGCCGGGCGGATTCGAGCGGCAGTTCACCCGCTACCCGACGCACGCCCCTGGCCCCTGGAAGTGTATCTGACGTACCGTCAGATCCCACTCGCCGATCAGGAGGTCAGCCGTGGACGACCGGCCCGTCGCGCTCGACGAATACCCCGTGCACCAGGCCCCGCTCTCGATGAAGCACCACATCAGCGGCGATCGCAACGCCTACGACCGGTGCATCTTCCACGTCTTCGACCACGCCGGCCGCGCCCTGCTCATCGCCGGCCTCGGCGTCTATCCCAACACCGGGGTCGTGGACGCCTACGCCACCCTGCGCATCGGTGACCGGCTCCATGCCGTACGCGCCTCGGACGCCCTCGGTGACGACCGTACGGACCTCTCCGTCGGCCCGCTCGCCATCACCGTCGACGAACCGCTCCGACGGCTCTCCCTGCACTGCGCGCCCGACCCCGCCGAGCCGGACGGACTCTCCTTCGACCTCACCTGGACCGGCGACTTCCCCGCGGTCTGGGAGCCCCACCACACCCAACGCCACGGTGGGCGGCTCACCCTCGAAGGCCGCCGCTTCGTCCAGGCCGGGAGCTGTGCGGGCACCCTCACGGCCGGTGGCCAGGAGTTCGTCGTCGCCCCGGGAGAGTGGACCGGCACCCGCGACCGCAGTTGGGGCGTTCGTCCCCTCCCCGGAGAGGAACCCGGGCGTGCCGTCGAGTTCCGCCCCGAGGGCTTCCACTGGCTCTGGGTCCCGATGCGCTTCGAGGACCGCTTCCTCATGGTCATCGCCCAGGAGGACGCCGACGGGTACCGCACCCTCAACGAAGCACTGCTCGTCCGCAACGGCCGCCGTGACGTCCAACTCGGCTGGCCCCGCACCGAGATCGCCTACCGTAGGGGTACCCGCCACCCCGAGAGGGCCACCATCCACCTCGCCGACCGGTCCGGGAAGCCCTTGGAGATCGGCGTCGAGGTCCTCGCCTCCTCGCCGCTCGCCGTCGGCGCCGGCTACCCGCCCGCCACCGACTGGCAGCACGGCGCCTGGCGCGGTCGCGGCTGGACCGACCGGCGCGTCTACGACCTCTCCGACCCCGCTGCGCACCCCGTGGCCGCCTACGGGGTCACCGATCACGCGGCCCGCTTCACCCTCGACGGCCGCACCGGCTACGGCATCTTCGAGCACGGTTCCTTCGGCCGCCACGACCCCAGCGGATTCACCGACTGAGGGCCGTTCCGTGATCCGGGGAGCGGGTGCGCCGCACCCGGCGGGTGCCGGGGGCGTGTCCCCGGACCCGGCGCCCCGCGGACGAACCGAGACCCGAGATGAGAGGAGCACCCGTGACCAGCGCGCCCCGCCCCCGCACCACCACCCGGGACCCCGAGGAGATCGCCCGTCGGCTCACCGCCTGGCTGGACCGCCGGCTGCCCGGTGCCCGCATCGACGGACTCGCCGTGCCCGGATCCAACGGCATGTCCAGCGAGACCCTGCTCTTCGACCTCGACCACGCGGACGCCCCCGTGCGCGGCTGTGCCCTGCGACTGGCCGCGGACCCCGCTGCGTACAGCGTCTTCCCCGTCTACGACATGGCGCGTCAGCACCGCGTGATGCGCTTGGTCGGCGAGCACACCGACGTCCCCGTACCACGCGTGCTGTGGCTGGAGGAGGACCCCGGGCCGCTCGGCGCACCCTTCTTCGTGATGGCCCGTGCCGAGGGCCGCGTACCGCCGGACGTCATGCCCTACACGTACGAGGGGAACTGGCTGCACGCCGCGAGCGACGCCGAGCGGGCCCTTCTGGAAGCCGAGTCCGTCTCGGTGTTGGCCCGGCTGCACGACCAGTTTCCCGCGCGGGAGGCCGCTTTCCTGTTGCCCGAGGGCGTCGGAAGCCCGTTGCGCCGTCATGTCGACGCCCAACGGGACTATTACGCCTGGGTGGTGGAGGGGCTCGCGCCTTCGCCGCTCATCGAGTCGGCCTTCGACTGGCTGGAGGACCACTGGCCGGTCGACGAGGGCCCCGCGGTCCTCTGCTGGGGTGACGCGCGCATCGGGAACATCGTCTACGACGGCTTCTCCCCGGCCGCGGTCCTCGACTGGGAGATGGCCGCCTGGGCACCGCGGGAGGTCGACCTCGGGTGGACGGTGTACCTGCACCGCTTCTTCCAGGACCTGACCGTCGGCTTCGGCCAACCGGGGCTCCCCGGTTTCCTGCGGCGCGACGCGGTCGAGCGGTGCTACGCGGAGCGCACCGGACACGCCCCGCGCGACATGGAGTTCCACACCCTGTACGCCGCCCTGCGGCACGCGATCGTGATGCTGAGGATCGCGTACCGCCAGGTCCGCTTCGGCGAGGTCGAGGTGTCCGACGACCCGGACGGCCTGATCCTGCACCGCGCCGCGCTCGCGGCGATGGTGCGGGGGGACTACTGGTGACGGAAGGTCAGGCCGCGTGCCGCATCTGCGGCACCCGGATCGGACGCGAGCCCGGACCGCCCACGTGGGAGAAGGGCTGCCTGCGCCAGTCGAGCCCCTGGGGGAGCGTCAGGAGGAGGGCGGTGTCCTGCTCCTGGACCCCGAGGGCGTCGTCGGTGGGGCGGGCCTCGGCGGCAGGGAGGCCCGTGCCCCGGCACACCGTCAGGACGAACGGGTTCCACGGCGTCGGGCAGAGCGCGTGCTCCGGCAGTGCGTTCTCGTCCGCGAGCAGCGCGATGGGGCGCGTGCACTCCGGGCAGAGGACCCGGAACATCTCAAAGGTGTCATAGGCGTCGAGCTCGTCGGACGTCTCGACCGAATTGACAGGCTCCTGCATTGGGATCTCCCCCTCGACTGGGTCGGCCGGATCTGTGTGGCCTCGACCACAGCAAGCACTTCCCATGCGGAACTCCGCATAACCACGGGGATGCATCCGGGCCCGGACGCAAACCTGTGGCGTTCGTCACATGCCCGTCGCAGGTGCCCCGTGACTGCCCATAGCGGCACATACGGGTCGCCTTCCGGCCGTGCCCCCGTCCTCCCGGAGCAATAGGGTCACTGCATGGAGGAGCTGGATCGTCAGATCGTGGAGTTGCTCGTCAAGGACGGGCGCATGAGCTACACCGACCTGGGCAAGGCCACGGGCCTGTCCACGTCGGCGGTGCATCAGCGCGTCCGCCGCCTGGAGCAGCGCGGTGTCATCCGCGGCTATGCCGCGGTCGTCGACCCGGAGGCCGTGGGCCTGCCGCTCACCGCCTTCATCTCGGTCAAACCCTTCGACCCCAGCGCCCCCGACGACACCCCCGACCGACTCGCCGACATCCCCGAGATCGAGGCCTGTCACAGCGTCGCGGGCGAGGAGAACTACATCCTCAAGGTCCGGGTCGCCACCCCGCTGGAACTGGAGCACCTGCTCAGCCGCATCCGCTCCCAGGCGGGCGTGTCCAGCCGCACGACGGTCGTCCTGTCCACTCCGTACGAGGCCAGGCCGCCGCGCATCTGAGGCGACCCCGGCCGCCGGGGGGACCTGCCGGACAAACCGGGTCCGGCCAGGTCCTAGCCTGGTGGCATGAGTGAGACCACGTCTGCCGGCGAACACCGCACCGTGCTGTTGCGCGGTGGAGAAGTACACAGTCCCGCCGATCCCTTCGCCACCGCCATGGTGGTGGAGCGCGGTCACGTCGCCTGGGTGGGTTCGGAGGGGGCGGCCGATGCCTTCGCCTCCGGAGTGGACGAGGTGGTCGACCTGGAGGGCGCGCTCGTCACCCCGGCGTTCGTCGACGCCCACGTGCACACCACGGCCACCGGATTCGCCCTCACCGGGCTGGACCTGTCCGCTGCTGCTTCGCTCGCCGACGCGGCCGAAATGATTCGGGCCCATGCCGCAGCCCGCCCCGAGGACGGGATCCTCATCGGCCACGGCTGGGACGCTTCCCGCTGGCCCGAGCGGCGCGCCCCCAGCCGGGCCGAGCTCGACGAGCTGACCGGCAACCGGCCGCTCTACCTGACCCGGATCGACGTCCACTCCGCCGTCGTCACCACGGCCCTCCTCGACCTGGTGCCCGGCGTCCGGGCCCTGGAGGGCTTCCACGACGGGCGGCGCCCGCTCACCGGGGACGCCCACCACGCGGTGCGCGCCGCGGCCTTCGGCGCCGTGTCGCCCCGGCAGCGCACCGAGGCCCAGCGCGCCGCCCGGCACCGGGCCGCCTCCCTCGGCATCGGCACCCTGCACGAGTGCGGCGGTCCCCGGATCTCCTCGGAAGAGGACTTCACCGGGCTCCTGGACCTGGCGCGCGACGAGGCGGGTCCCCGGGTCGTCGGCTACTGGGCGGACCTCGACGTCGAGCGGGCGCGGGCCCTCGGTGCCCTCGGCGCGGCCGGAGACCTCTTCGCCGACGGATCCCTCGGCTCCCACACGGCCTGCCTCCACGAGCCGTACGCCGACCACGCCGATCCCGGTCACACCGGGGCGGCGCACCTGGACGCGACCGCCGTCGCGCTCCATGTCGTCACCTGTACCGAGGCGGGGCTCCAGGCCGGCTTCCACGCCATCGGGGACGCGGCCGTGACCGCGGTCGTGGAGGGGGTCCGCGCTGCCGCCGAGAAGCTCGGCCTGGCTCGCGTCAGGGCCGCCCGCCACCGCGTCGAGCACGTCGAGATGCTCACCCCCGAGACCATCGCCGCCTTCGCCGAGCTGGGGCTCACCGCCTCCGTCCAGCCCGCCTTCGACGCGCTGTGGGGCGGAGCGGAGGGCATGTACGCCGATCGCCTCGGTGTCGAGCGGGCCCGCACGCTCAACCCGTACGCGGCGTTGCTGCGGGCCGGTGTCCCCCTGGCCTTCGGGTCCGACAGCCCCGTCACCCCGCTCGATCCCTGGGGCACCGTCCGGGCCGCCGCCTTCCACCGCACCCCGGAGCACCGGATTTCCGTCCGGGCCGCCTTCACCGCCCACACCCGGGGCGGTTGGCGGGCCGTGGGCCGGGACGACGCGGGGACGCTGGTCCCCGGTGCGCCCGCCGACTACGCGGTCTGGAACGCCGAAGAGCTCGTCGTCCAGGCGCCCGACGACCGGGTCGCCCGCTGGTCCACGGACCCCCGCTCGGGGACCCCCGGCCTGCCCGACCTGTCGCCCGGTGCGGACCTTCCCGTCTGCCTGCGCACGGTGGTGCACGGACAGACGGTGTTCGTACGACCGAACGAGTGATATGGGGCATTTCGCACTCTGATGCACTGCTCCGTGCACTTCCCCCGACCTGCTGATCTTCCCCCTCCGGCCTGGCCTTATGGGGAGTCTTCGCAGGTCGGGCAGGTGTTGACAGCCGCCCTCCGGAGCCGGGTAGGTTCTCCGCGTCCACCACAGGACGTCCGACCGGACCGCATGCCCGCCCCGTAGCCGAACGCCGCCCGCGCTTCGGTCGCGAGGGAAGGTTTCTCCGGCGGAAGGTGCGACCCGGGTGGGGCCCGGACGTTCAGTAGACAACGGCTCTCGGTCGACCCGCAGCCAGCGGTTCCCAGGTCGGACCGAAGGACTCCGGGCCCCGCACCGCACGCAGACCGTCACACTCGACCCGCCGCGCCGGATCATCCCCGGGACCTCGCTATGGTGGGTGCCTGCGTATGTATCCGAAGGGGCAGTAGTGAACGACGGTGGCCAGAGGCGTTACGGCCCGCTCGGCAAGGCCTTGGTGATCATTCCGACCTACAACGAGGCGGAGAACATCAAGCCGATCGTCGCGCGGGTGCGGGAGGCCGTACCCGAGGTGCACGTTCTCGTCGCCGACGACAACAGCCCCGACGGCACGGGCAAGTTCGCGGACGAGATCGCGTCCGAGGACGACCACGTGCACGTCCTGCACCGCAAGGGCAAGGAAGGGCTCGGCGCCGCGTACCTGGCCGGCTTCCGCTGGGGCATCGAGCACGGCTACGACGTCCTCGTCGAGATGGACGCCGACGGTTCCCACCAACCCGAAGAGCTCCCGCGCCTCCTCACCGCCCTCAAGGGGGCGGACCTGGTCCTCGGCTCGCGCTGGGTGCCGGGCGGCCGGATCGTGAACTGGCCGAAGTCCCGCGAGTTCATCTCCCGGGGCGGCAGCCTCTACTCGCGCGTGATGCTCGACGTGCCGATCCGCGACGTCACCGGCGGGTACCGGGCCTTCCGCAAGGAGACCCTGGAGGGGCTGGGGCTGGACGACGTGGCCTCGGCGGGCTACTGCTTCCAGGTCGACCTGGCGCGGCGCGCGGTCGCCGCCGGCTTCCACGTCGTCGAGGTGCCGATCACCTTCGTGGAGCGCGAGGTGGGCGACTCCAAGATGAGCCGGGACATCCTGGTCGAGGCGCTGTGGCGGGTCACCGGGTGGGGGCTGACGGCCCGTGCGGAGAAGGTCGGCAAGTTCCTCGGCCGCCCGTCCTCCTGATGCGGTCCCCCTCTCCCGCCGGTCCGTTCGCGGCCCGGCGCGGAGCCGACCGGAGAACCGCGTCCGGATCCTTCCTTTACGCCGTTCCGGCGGGACGCCAGGCACACTGGGGGCATGACGACCGGCGTACCGCCCTCCCCCGCCCCCAAGCGCTCGCGCGCACGTACGCTGCTCCCCCTGGGCGTGGCCGCCTGGTTGGTCCTGGAGATCTGGCTGCTCACGGTGGTGGCGAACGCGGCGGGCGGTCTCGTCGTGCTGGCCCTGCTCATCGGCGGTGTCGCGCTCGGCGCCGTGGTCATCAAGCGGGCCGGCCGCCGCGCCTTCCGCAACCTCACCGCCACCTTCCAGCAGGCCCAGGCCGCGGCCCGGACGGGCGCGGTGCCCGAGTCCCCCCGGGCCGGTGCGGACGACCGCAACGGCTTCCTGATGCTCGGCGGCCTGCTCCTGATGGTCCCCGGTCTGCTCTCGGACGCGGCCGGCCTGCTCCTCCTGGTCCCGCAGGTCCGTTCCTTCCTCGGGCGGTACGCGGAGAAGGCCGTGGAGCGCCGGATGAGCGCCGGGCCTCCCGGCAGCCTCCAGGACGCCTTCCAGCAGGCCCGCATGCGCCGGCCGGACGGAAAGGTGGTCCAGGGCGAGGTGATCCGCGAGGACGCGCCCCGGGGGCCTCGCCCGTCCGAAGGGCCCCGCCCGCCCCTGACCCCCTGACGCTCCGCTCCCGGTGCGTCCCGCCCGCCGCTCGCGATGGGGCAGGACGCACTCGGGGTGGCGAAGGGCGGATCGGGAGCACCAACGCCGCGGGGCCCAGCACACGACGTGTGCTGGGCCC